>CAUQUX010000066.1:0-7261 GCA_963521235.1 uncultured Veillonella sp.
TTACCTGAAAGTGCTTTCTACATGGTGGGAACTATCGATGAAGCTGTTGCCAAAGGAAGGGACATGTTAGGGAAAGGAGAATAATCTATGAGTACCATGCATGTAACAATTATTACTCCTGATGAAACAGTGTTTTCTGGAGACGCAACGATGGTGGTAGGAAAAGCTCTTGATGGAGAGTTTGGTATCCAACCACATCATATGCCTTTAGTGAGTGCTTTGGCGCCAGGGGCGATTCGCATTGACCATGATGGCAAGCGTGAAGAGTTTATCCTTACTGGGGGATTCCTAGAAGTGGAAAATAACTCTGTGTATATCACGACGGCCTCTTGTGAACGTGCCTAACTACATATCGAAGAGATAGAAAAAGGGTTGTACTGAACTACCGTAGTAGTGTTGGTACAACCCTTTTATGAGTTCTATATTACCGACATGTGCTGGTATCTATACGATGTGATAGCATATAGGAAGAATCCCCTTAATCACAGAGTATGTCAGGTAAAGAGTATGGAATTGATGTATTATACATAGAGGGAGGTAAATACGATAGAAAACACATTCCTCTAGTCTGTTATAGAGTATTTACTTCGCTAGTGAAGTTAGGAATAATTGGATGCGGCGTAACGCCTCTTGGATGGTTTCCTTAGACGATGCATAGGAACAGCGAATACGGTTAGCACCGCAGGTACCGAAGGCAGATCCTGGTACAACGGCTACATGTTGTTGTTCTAGCAATTGTTCACAGAATTCTTCATCGGATAGGCCTGTGGAGGAGATATCTGGGAACACATAGAAAGCCCCTTCTGGCACGGCAATAGGGAGGCCCATGTCTTGGAATCCTTTCACGATCATGTCGCGGCGTTCTAGGTAATCTGCTCGCATAGCCACAACGGAGTCGTCGCATTCGTTTAGGGCTACGATAGCAGCATGTTGCACTGGTGTAGCAGGGGCGACAATGCTGTATTGGTGTAATTTAATGCAAGCCTTAATGAACTCAGAAGGTGCGCAAAGGAAGCCAATGCGAAGACCTGTCATAGCATAGGACTTGGAGAATCCGTTTAAGATGATAGTGCGTTCTTTCATGCCCGGCAAGGACGCCATGGATACATGGTCCTTGTGGTAGGTGAGCTCCGAGTAAATTTCATCGGAGATGATGACTAGGTCATGGGCTTTAGCGAACTCGGCGATAGGCAATAGATCTTCATAGTCCATGATGGCCCCCGTAGGATTGCTTGGGTAACACATTAAAATAGCTTTTGTTTTGTCTGTCACAAGTTTCTCTAACTCTTGTACACGAAGTTTGAAGCCATCTTCTAAATGTGTGGGTACAGGAACCGCTTTGCCACCACACATGTGAACTTCTGCTTGGTGAGCTACGTAGGATGGATTTGGGATTAACACCTCGTCGCCTTCGTTTAGCAACGCTCGTAAGGACAAGTCGATGGCTTCGCTAGCACCGATGGTGAGCATCATTTCATCCGTGCCGTAAGATACATGGTAACGACGGTTATACCAATGGCTGATAGCCTCGCGCAAGGGCAAGATGCCTGCATTGGGTGAGTAATTCGTTTCCCCTCGTTCCACGCTGGCTACGAGTGCATCTAGCACAGGTTGGGGAGGAATGTAATCGGGTTCCCCTACGCAAAGAGAAATAACATCGTCCATAGCCATTGCTTTTTCCCAAAATTTACGAATCCCAGAAGGGGGTAATGTTTGTGTCATAGTTGAAAGATAGTGATTCCAGTTCATAGATTGTCCTTTCTGATACATGATGCATGTATCTCTATGTCAAATGTCAGGATGTTGTGCCAACTGATATGGATAGTCGCTCTTAAGAGTGCATACAGGCGGTCACAACACCTAGTAGAATGATAGAGTAAATAATAGTAACAGTGTACCACATTCTTAAAAAAGAACCTAGTCGATTAGAGGTTCTTTTTTGTTGCATATAGTGTATAATTGTATATGTGACATAGCATTTCATAGAAACTTATGTCATACTATAAGAGTAGAGTAAGCAGATTTCATATTCTTTATAAACTATTGTGATAGTATTGATCATAATAGTCTTTCAGATAGATAGTTAGATGATAGAATAGATAACATTGTAATGATGGGAAAGGAGTTACTGATGGAAACATTTTCCGTTACCTATGCATTGCACGTTCCCACCTACGAAGAGGCGAAGCAAGTGGCTTGGTCCATACAGGTGGAGCAAACCATTGAATTTCCCTATGAATTATTAGGTGAAAGCGATCCTCGCCGTCACATGGTGGGACAATTGCTTTCCTTAACAGAAAAAGAAGATTATTTTTTGGCGAAAATAGCCTATCCTGTAGAGACATCAGGATTTGAAGTGACACAGTTTTTAAATGTAGTCTTTGGCAATTCTTCTCTTCAACCACATATTTGGGTAGTAGATATTGAGTTTAGTCCGAGTCTGCTAGACGTGTTTACAGGACCTAAGTTTGGATTAGCTGGCATTCGAGAATTATGCCACACCCCAACTCGGCCTATGATTCAAGCGGTGATTAAACCTATGGGTACGCCCAATGAAGAGTTGTCTCGCATGTGTCATGCCTATGCCTTAGGTGGTGCCGATGTCATTAAAGATGACCATGGATTGACGAATCAGTCCTTTTCTCCTTTCAAAGAACGTGTATTACGATGTGCCAATGCCGTGCAAGAGGCTAATGCAAAGAGCGGACATCATACTATCTATGCAGCCAATGTATCTGGGGATGGCACAGATGTATTAGAGAGAGCCCATTATGCGAAGGAAGCAGGTGCCACGGCCCTGATGGTAGCCCCTTCCTTAATCGGATTTGGTTGGCTCCATCGATTGGCCACAGATGATTCCTTGAACTTGCCACTAATTGTCCATCCAGCTATGATGGGTGGGTTTACTTTGCCTGGTACATCGGGGATATTGCCGACTTTGTGGATGGGCTTATTGCCACGTGTATTTGGCGGTGATATGAATATATTCGTATCCTATGGTGGACGGTTTACTTTCAAACCAGAATTATGTCGTGAAATTTGCGATGTAAATCGTGGAACCTTGGCATCTATCAAACCATCTTGTCCCTCTCCGGGTGGTGGTGTGACAGAAGCACGTTTACCAGAACTTATCAATATTTATGGAAAAGATACAATGTTCCTTGTAGGAGGCGATATGTTCCGTCGTGGTCCTAATTTGACTGACAATATGAAGGCATTTATCGAAGTCTTAGAAAGAAACTAGGGAAGATATGGCATTGCAAGAAAAAGAGTTAGAAGTTCATGTCGTAGCTAGTGGCAGTAAAGGGAATTGTACGATTATTCGAAGTCCTAGGAGCGCCGTGATTGTTGATGCAGGGATTAGTTGTCGTCGCATTACAAAGGCCCTACAGGAACTAGAAATTCCCATGCATACGGTGGAGGGGATTTTTGTGACTCATGAGCATTCGGATCACATTATAGGTATACCGCAGATGATAAAACAACATGGTTTACCCATTTATACAAGAAAAAATACAGCACAACGGATAATGAGTAAATTTGATTTACCTGCCGCTTGTTTTACTGCCCTTGCTATGCAAGAATTAACAGTAGGCGATCTCACGGTAGAGCCCTTTTCAACCAGCCATGATGCGGTAGATCCTATTGGTTTTACTTGCTATAAAGGACATACAAAAGCTGCTTTGTTGACAGATACAGGTATGATATCCCATGGGATGTTAGACCATTTACATGATACAGACTTGTTAGTATTAGAGGCGAATTATGATGAAACCATGCTGTTATATGGACCGTATACGCCTGAACTAAAACGCCGTGTTCATGGAAAATATGGACATTTATGTAATGATGTAGCTATGAAGGCATTAACGGCGATGCGACGTCCAGCGGATATGGAAGTTATTTTTGGTCATCGGTCTGAACACAATAACCATATATCCATCGTGGACAAATTGGCCCATGAATTATTAGAACGCTTACGGGCACAAGGAGAGATGGGTTTTACCATCCAACATGGGGACCCTAAGGAATATACATCTATGGGTGTTGGATAGAAGTAGGAGTATACACAATGAAGTTTTCAATCTACTGCATTGGAAAGTTGAAAGAACCCTATTTGCGTGAAGGCGTAGCTGAGTTTGTAAAGCGAACACAACCCTATGGGGGCGTAACTATTACAGAACTTCCTGAAAGTAAATTAGGAGATAAGCCAAGTACTTCAGATAAACAAAAAGCACTCTATGATGAAGGACAGCGATTGTTGAAATATTGTACGCCACAGTCCTTTGTGGTATTACTAGATGTCTATGGAAAACAGATGAGTTCTGAGGACTTGGCAAAGCGGATTAGCGAATTAGAAGTACAAGGCCATAGCGAGATGGTGTTCTTCATTGGTGGCGCCTTTGGTGTGTCGGAAGAACTACGACAGCGGGCGCAGTGGAAATTGTCCATCAGCCCTATGACTTTCACCCATCAAATGGTGCGCCTTGTGCTAGTAGAACAATTATATAGAACTTGTAAAATTAATCGAAATGAACCATATCATTGGTAGGAAAGGAGATATGCATGGCAAGTGCAATTGACAAAGGAATTACCTATGTGTCAGCAGATACACAAGAATTGTCCCTAGAGAATCCAGAATTTGTGAGACACTATACAACAGAATTAACAGAGGGAAAAGAAGATATTCTTGCGATTCAAGGTGAAATACAAACACTGGTACAAGGATATGAGGCACTCTTTGTCGAATTAGAAGAAAAGGGAAGATCCAACACATTAGAAGAACGTCGTCATATGGTTCTCGATGGTATAGGCGAATATGCTAATGTAACAAATACAATTTGTACTGTATTGGATGCCTATGTAGATATGGCGAATATGATTCAACAAATGGAAACATCTGGTGGTAATCCAGCCTATTTATTCCATCGTAAACAAGAATTATTAGAGCAAAATGTAGAATTGAATAAAATTTTTGACCGTGTAGATTATTATATTTCTACAGTGGTGGATATGCTTGCGAAAGAAACAGAACTTGCGAAATCAGTGGTAGCAGGTGCAACAGGTGTATCGGAAGAAGAAACGGTGCAAATTTTATTCTTGCATCAAACTGCATTGAGCTCCTGCGTAGAAATTAATAAGGCTTTGGTAGAGCGATTGCAATTAATGGTACCTCGTCTCGAAGGGTTACGAGAAGATGTGATGAAAGTACAAGTCCATTCCGTAGCCAATGATGTAGAGGAACGTAGAAAACGTCTGCAAGAGATGCGTCAACAAGCAAAAGTGGAAGATGTGACAGATTATATGGACTTAGAAGGTCAATATCGTCATGCCTATGATGAAGAAGGCAACCACATAGGCACAGAAGAAGGTGGCGATGGAGGTAACCGTAAAAGTTTAACAGCTATTTTGGTTGTAACAGCGATAGTGATTGCTATCTTTGCTGCATATGTATATATGAAATAGGAGGAACCGACTATGACATTACAAGAAATTATGAACAAATATCCGATTACTGTAGGAAAAGAGGAGCAAATTACGAATGTAGCTAAATTGATGGTGAAACATAATTTGACTGCCATTGCTGTAGTCGATGAGGCAAACAAGTTGATTGGCATTGTTTCGGAAGGGGATTTGTTATACAAAAAAGTGCGTCCTCATGCACCTCACTACATCAACATTTTAGGAGCTAATATTTACTATGGTGGTATTGGCGAATATGATGGACAATTTAAAAAATTAGTAGCTACACGAGTAGAAGAACTCATGACCACAGAAGTGATCACTGCCTATGCCGATGCAGAAGTAGAAGTCACCGTCGGCGCTATGGTTGAAAAACATTTAAAAAGCTTACCAGTCGTTGACGAGAACTATCACTTAATCGGCATGGTAAGTCGACATGATATTATAAAACTTATCGCTGAAGAACAAGGTGAATAGGTAAATAATTGCACGATTGACAACTTTGTGATAATATTAAGAATGCAATATTAAAACTTATAATTTGGGTGCAGTATACCCTAAGGAGGAAATAGTTTCATGAAAGCAACTGTAACTGCTGTTGATCAGCATAAGGTATCTATTACAATCGAAATTCCAGCGGAAGATGTGAAAAAAGGTTTTGCGCAAGCTGTAAAACGCATCGCTGGTCAAGTTAATATTCCAGGCTTCCGTAAAGGTAAAGCACCACGCAAAATTTTGGAAATGAACTATGGTAAAGAAGCTATCGCAGAAGAAGCATTTGAATTGCTAGCAGGTCGTGCTTACACAGAAGCACTTCGTGAAAACACAATCATCCCTGTAAGCGAACCAGAAATTGAACGCGAACAATTTGAAGAAGGTAAAGATTTAATCTTCAAAGCAACAGTAGTTAAACAACCAGAAGTTACATTAGGTGACTACAAAGGTTTAGAAGTAGAAAAACAAGATGCCACAATCACTGATGAACAAGTGGAAGAACAATTGAACAATATCCGTAGCCAACAAGCTAAAATGGTAGCAGTTCCAGAAGACGCTACTGTACAAAACGATGATTTTGCAACAATCGACTTCAAAGGTTTCATCGATGGCGAAGCATTTGATGGTGGTGAAGGTAAATCCTATCCATTACAAATCGGTTCTGGCAGCTTCATCCCTGGCTTTGAAGAACAATTAATCGGTCACAAAGCTGGTGAAGATGTAGTGGTGACAGTATCCTTCCCAGAAGATTACTTCGTAGCAGAATTAGCTGGTAAAGAAGCAAAATTTGAATGCCATATCCATGACATTAAACGCAAAGAATTACCAGAAATCACTGATGAATTTGTACGTTCCGTATCTGTAGGTCAAGGTAAAACTGAACCAGCTTACAATACAGCAGAAGAATTCATTGCGGACCTTCGCAAACGTATGGAAGATGATGCAGCACGTCGTGCTATCGACACATACAATGCAGGATTAATTGAATTAGCAGTGAAAAATGCAACAGTCGATATTCCTGAAATCATGATTGAAGACCGTGCGGAACAAATGGTTCAAGAATTAGCTATGAATTTAGAAGGCCGTGGTTTGAAATTAGAAGATTATTTGAAATTCTCTAACAAAACTATCGAAGCTTTACGCGAAGAAAATAAAGTAGCAGCAGCTGAAAATGTTCGTGCTGACTTAGTCTTAGATGAAATTGCAAAAGCAGAAAACGTTCAAGTAACTCCAGAAGACATGAACTATGAAATCTTTGCTATGTCCCAACAATTCGGTGCTGACCCTAAAGAAGTATACGATA
>CAUQUX010000067.1:0-7223 GCA_963521235.1 uncultured Veillonella sp.
GCCAAGGACCATCCTAATGTAAGAGTGCCTTTTTTATGTTCCCCAAAATAGCGCATGCCAAGAATCATAGCGCAGTTATGAGCAGGGTCAAAAATAGCAAGACCTCCAGGGTATCCTTCTACCACATAATCTGGATCAGAGTAAATGAAAATATCCCCTTCTGGAATTTCTTTACTACCTCTGTAGAAAGCTTTCACTTCCTCATTGAAAAATTGGAAATTAATCGCCCATGAGTATAAGATCGATGCATGCTCTTTAGGAATCATCAAGTGCGCACGAGCCGTAAAGGCTTCATCTAATCCCACGATGGCTTGTGCAGAAATCCATTCTTTATGACGGCTATCGTACACCGCTTCTCGAGCAATATCGCACAACTCCACTTCATTAATACCTTCATCGCCAATGATGCGACGAGCTTTTGCATAACGACCTGTCGTTTTACCATTGTTAGTGACTAATACTTTTGCATCTTGTGGTAAGCCTTGCTCTTCTGGACGATATATAGGCATATCTAATACCACTACACCTGGTTCTTTCGTTGCTAACTCATAGGCCTGCGCAATAGACTTTACAGGGGTTACATTATTCCCATAAAAAGCAGTTTCTATAGTACTTCTTAATTTAGAGAAGAGTGGATTCTCTTTAATTTCGGAATGTTTCCATTTTAATCTTGTTGCCATATGTTCCTCATTAATTCTAACTTACTATACTTATGTATATTCTTATATTCTAACATTTAATTAAGTATTTCACAATATGAGACTAATCATATATACTGCATTAATCGAGTAAAAACACGCATCTATGATATTCATCACAATATACCTTTAGTATATATCGTATAGTTATGCAAAAACGGATGTCACAAGTTTTTCACCTCATAACATCCGTTGATTACGTATATACAACTAAGTTCTATGATTCATAATACAATCAATATCTAACTCTTGTAAATAGTTTTTAAAAGCCTCTGCTAACTGTGGATTGCGCAATCCGTATTCTACAGTGGCTTTTAAATAGCCTAAGCGATCTCCTATGTCGTAGCGCACCCCTTCATAGGAGTACGCTAAAATTCTTGATGAAAGTCTAGCAATGGCATCAGTCAATTGAATTTCATTGCCTGCCCCTTGTGGCGTTTTTTCTAATTCATCAAAAATCTCCGGTGTCAAGATATAACGCCCTAACACCGCCAAGTTGGATGGCGCATATTCCATGGGTGGCTTTTCCACTAGCCCTGCTACTTCATACACATTCGGTTCAATTTCTCGTCCCGACACGATACCATAGGCACTGACTTTTTCTGGTGCGACAAATTGTGTCCCTAGAATCGTCACACCTTCATGGGCATAATGACAATCAATCAGTTGCTTTAGACATGGTGTTTGTGGATTATACACCACATCATCCCCTAGGAGCACTGCAAATGGTTCATCACCTATGAAAGACTTCGCACAGTAAATAGCATCACCTAATCCACGTGCCGTTTTCTGACGAATATAATGCACTTTGATATTGGCTAGATTTCTTACCATCTCTAGGTGCTGTTGTTTTCCTTGCTGTTGCAATAATTGTTCCAATTCCACACTAGTATCGAAATGATCTTCAATAGCACGCTTATTACGACCTGTAATGATAAGAATATCTTCAATCCCTGAATCTATGGCTTCTTGCACAATGTATTGTATGGTTGGTGTATCCACGATGGGCAACATTTCCTTTGGTTGTGCCTTAGTGGCTGGTAAAAACCGTGTGCCAAAACCCGCCGCTGGAATCACTGCTTTTCTAACTTTTTTCATGGTCTCCCCTTAGATTAAAAATCTTTCGCTACCAATGTGTATTCCCATTTCTTTTGTTTTGTACGATACGTCAAGGATCCTTCAAAGGAATGTAAATCTCGATGCCATGTCACATCCACATAGCGCAACACATGATTTTGCAAATCTTTTTGTAATTGTATGCTGAAACGGTCCAATCGTGTAGCTTGCACACTCAATCCATAGTACAAGTTGTACTTCACATCAATTTGGTCAAATGGGTATGGAGAATCTGCTAAGGTAGATACATTACTTTGGCGATATCCTGCCCAAACTTTCACTCGTGGTCCCACATCTGTGTTGGCTCCAACACCCCAATACGGCATGGAACGAACCGTGGAATTATATCCATAGTAATCTCGTTGATAACCTCCGTAGAAAGTAACATGGGTATGCTTGCCTACATGGATTGGATCATGAGAAACTTCTCCAAAGTATTTCGCATGAGTTCCTTTGATGCTGCCCTCATACCATTTACCATAACTAGCGCCGCCACGAATGGTGAACGGTGTGCCTCCTACATGATAAGCATGTGTATTAAGCGATACTTCTGGTTTCTTTTCTACCCATACTTTTTCTGCATTCAAGGTAGCAGATTCACGGCTGTAGGCGACCTTTGCTTCACCCCAAGGCAGGAAATGCACATATCCAAAGGATGGTTTAAAACCCACATTGGTTCCCCATGTATAATGCAAGAATAGTTCTCCATGCTTAGATACAGGGTAGTCAATTTTGCCATTTAAACTCAATCCATCAGAAGAATTGTATTTCGGTCTTGGCACAAAGGAAAATACACTCACTTGACCTTGTTTATCTTGACGTAAAGATACTGTATATTTTTTTACAGAAATAATTTTCTTATTTTTAATATAAAAGCTAGCATTATGGATAACAGCTTTATCTCCAGGGAATACCTCAATATAATCCCCTTCTACTCGATAATCAGGAGCACCTTTGAAAGCAATGGCATGTTTTGTAGTTAACCAACCTTTTTCAATACGGCCCATTTTACCATCAAAGTCACCTACTTCTGCTTTTACCCAATACGGATCCGCATAGCCGAATACGTTTTTTGTGTGAGCTGCGCCAGTCGTAGCATTATAGGTAATATGAGAGCCTGTTAGGTTCTTTGTGTCACCTTTATCTTCTAAAAAGCGATAGTCCGATGCACTTTCATATTGTTGCGTCTTCGTATTGCCTTCTATTTTTTGCGACAATAGCTGTTGATTCCCCCGTTCCACTTCTACAGAACCATTGGCCCATACACGACCAGTGGTGTCATTATAATACATTTTGTCTGCATCAATACGAACTGGTACCGCCGGGGCTTCTACCGTTTGCTTTCCTTTACTTGTATTAGGTTTAATCTTTAGATTAGGGACATACTGAGTATCTGTCGATACGGCTGATGCAGTCGGTGTTTCCCAATACTGAATGGTGGCAACCTTTGGCGCATCTGCCAATACCGGCATAGTAGCATCCACTGTTTGAGCATGACCTTGTGTACATGCCAATGCCGTCAACATAGCAGCAGCTGTTACAGAATAGTGTTTCATGCTCATCTCCTACTCTTTCTCACGTTTTACAATGATGACTGGTTTTTCCGTTAAAGAATCATCTGGTACCACTTGAACTGGTTCTTCTTTTGCTTTTACAGTAGACACTGGAGCCGCCACTGGCGCCACTGTTTCAGTGCTAGATGCTACTACGGGTTCCACTGGTGCTTTCGGAGCTATTCCTGCATCCACACCATGCACTTCCACGCCAGAAATTGTAACAGACGATTCTGGTTGTACATACACAAGGGTTCCTACTGGTAAATCAATGGACTTACCTTTGACAAAGAAACCACCTACTAGCCCTACAGGGCCCAATAATACAGCACCCGCTACAGAAGCGCCAGCCGCTTTTAATTCACCTTTTGTTTTGGCTTTTGCTTCTTCCCCTTGAATCGCTGTAAAGACTGTACCATCAATGCCTTGTAATTGATCAAAGACAATATTTAATTTCGCATTGCGTCCAAAGGAACGAGCTTTTGTAATTTCTGAAATATGGCCTGTACCTATCGTTCCTTTTGGAATCAATAATGTTTCACCATCCATTACATCTTCTGCTACTTTGACATGTACTACATCATCTTTCACATTTTTCTTGGATGTCACAGGTTCTGTTAACTCTAATGTAAATACTTGGTCAGCCCCAATCGTACCTTGTTTAGCACGTAATGCCACTTGTGTACCAAAAATAGATTTTTTCAATGTTTGCACACGACTTTGCAAGGAGCCTTTCGCCTCTAACCCAGTAACACTGCGTTCCATTTCACCAATACGTTCTACGAGAGAGCCACTATGAACTTCGTCGAAATACATCCATTCCAATGCATTGACTTCTTGGTGCAATGTAACCTTTGTACCTTGGCCTTCTACAGATTTGTACAAAGATTCTACTTGCCCTGTAATACTACCTTGTTGCTTAGTTCCATAAATAGTATCTTGTAATTGATGTACTCGATCTGTTAATGCACCTACTTGTACTTTACCATACACAGTACTTTCTAAAGCTTCTGTTTTTTCCAAAACTGTGTCTGGTGCAGCCCATACACTTGTTGTTAAAAGAGCGAATACAGCTCCTAATACAGCAGAACGTTTCATAGTATCTCCTCATCTCTTCTTATACATAGATAGCACGGGCAAGCCCGTGCTAATAATTAAATCTTCAAATCTATAATCGCTGATACGCCAACCCCTTGAATACGGTTCGCACTCGTTGGATTTGTGCTATCAATCGGTACTAGTCCTTTTACGCGAGCTACGGAATTAAAACTAGCCTCCACTTGTGCTACCGCCTCAACACGTTCTACTTCACTACTCGGTCCTGTTACCTGTGCCGCACCAATATGGGCACCTTTTCCAAGACTTACAATAGGAACTACTTTTGTTGAGTAAGTAGTACTTAAATTATTTTGCTTTAATAAGGTATTCAAGAAACTATTAATAGAGTCGCCATATTTATCCACTAGAAAGCCCACGCCTCCTACTTTCAATACGCCCCCTACTAGGCTACCTAAATTAAATGCCTGCGTTTGCTGTACACCAACAACACCCACTGTGGCCACTGAGAACGCTACCATAGCAGCTACGATTTGTTTTTTCATCGTAATATCCTCCTTTTACTTTCCATTGTACCAAAAAACTAATTTTTATTCTATACAAAGTATACTAAGTGTACATGATTTTTTCATGAAGGATTAACAAATTCGTGGCACTTGGTCTTCACCTAGCATATCTAAGAGACGTATGCCGCCTACGGCTGTCTGCAACCCAACCTTACCAGCATTGCCGCTCACCACATCACCGATGATAACAGCATCACGCCCTTCTGTGAAAGTCCGCATCACCTGCACTACATCATTTGCCACATCAGCACGTACAATAGCAATCATTTTACCTTCATTAGCTAAATACAATGGGTCATATCCTAAGACTTGGCATACAGCTTGTACTTCCTCACGAACAGGGATGGCAGATTCTTGCAGTCGAATTCCCTTTTGAGCAAAATTTGCAATTTCTTGTAATGTAGTCGCCAATCCACCACGCGTAGGATCTCTAAAGAAAGCGATATCTTTTCCAAATGTTTCTAACAGTTTGTGAGCCATTTTATGCAAAGGCGCACAATCTGTTTGTATCGTATCTGGCAGATCTAATCCATACCGAGTTCCCATGACAGCAATCGCATGGTCACCCAAAGTACCTGAAATGATCACTTTCATACCACTTTCAATATAGGAAGTGCCTAACTGTACATAGTTAGGCACGATACCTACGCCGGCAGTATTGATGTAGATGCCGTCAACGGAACCTTTTTCCACCACCTTCGTATCTCCTGTGACGATGGAAACACCAGCTAGTTGTGCCATATCCGACATGGTTTGTAACACTGTTTCTAAGGTAGAAATAGGTAAGCCTTCTTCTAATATAAGCCCACAGGACAAATACTGAGGAATAGCGCCCATCATGGCTAAGTCATTCACAGTTCCGCATACAGCTAACTTACCAATATTGCCACCAGGAAACATATGTGGCGTTACTACATAGGAATCTGTACTCATAGCCATGCGCCCATTAGTAACGGGAAATACAGCGCCATCATGTAATTCATTTAATATTGGATTAGAAAAATATTTCACAATATATTGGTCCACCAATTCGTGGCTAAATTTACCACCATTGCCGTGGACTAAGCGAATCCGTTCCATTTATTCCTCCCAGGTCATTCCACCACTGGAAAACCCATATTTATACCAAGCTGAACAACTGCCCTCTACGGAAACCATACAAGCTCCTACTGGATGGTCTGGTGTACAAAGTTTACCAAATAAAGGACATTCATTAGGGTGAATCATCCCTTGAATAACAGATCCACATTGACAACCTTTCGGTCCATCACTAGTGGTAAAGGATGGTAATGGTATTTGCACCAACGCATCATAGGCAGACCATTCTCCACGCAATTTTAATCCCGATGCTGGCAAAGTGCCAATGCCACGCCAACCATCATCAGACGGCTCGTACAAGGTATCCATTAATTGTTGTGCCACTGGATTTCCTGTTTTCGCCACCACGGACCGATAGGTGTTTCCTACATAAAATTTCTTTTCTTTACGTTGTTCTAAGAGATTTACAATAGCAGCCAAAATTTCCACACCATCAAAGCCAGCTATACAACTTGGCATATGATATTCATCAGCTAAGAATTGATAGGGCTGTTCTCCAATGATAACGCTTACATGACCTGGCAACAAGAATCCATCAATTTGATGATCTGGATTACTCAATAAAGCACGTAATGCAGGGGGCACCAATTTATGAGAAATCAAGAAAAATACATTTTTTAGTCCCTTTGCATGTACCGCCTGTATAGTAGCTGCAATGACAGCAATGGTCGTTTCAAAGCCAATACCTAAGAAGATAATCTTCTTATCTGGATATTGTTCACTTAAAGAAAGCACTTCCATTGGACTATAGATAATCTCAATGTGGGCCCCCTTTTCTTTAGATTGCCATAAATTACCTGAAGTGCCAGGTACTTTTAGCATATCTCCGAAGGTAGCAATCACTACATCATCTTGAGCTGCATAGGCCAAAGCCTGGTCCATATATTGTTGATCTGTCACACAGACAGGACATCCAGGACCACTAATCAATTCGATACCTTTCGGTAACATTTGACGAATCCCCTCACGGAAGATAGCCACTGTATGGGTCCCACAGACTTCCATGAATCGTACAGTTTCCTCCGGATTATGTAATTCACGAATACGCTCTAATAAACTAGCGGCGACCTTCGATTTTTCTGTTAAAGTAATCTTGTTCAAGTTCTTCTAATTCGCGGAATGCCTCAAGGGTCAAA
>CAUQUX010000068.1:0-7123 GCA_963521235.1 uncultured Veillonella sp.
CATGGGCTTGTCAGAGTAAGGAGAACAATACCATGGAAATGGATCAAGTGTATACGGAACTGATTTTGGAGCACAACCAAGATAAGCGTAATAAGCGTTTGTTAGATGTGTTTACCGCTAGTGAGCATGGTCATAACCCAAGTTGTGGTGATGATTTAACATTGCAAGTGAATGTGGTGGATGGCATTGTGAAAGACGCGGCTTATACAGGTTCCGGCTGTGCCATCAGCCAAGCGTCGGCATCTATGATGATTGATGTCATTACTGGTAAAACCTTAGAAGAAGCGTTCCAATTAGTGGACCTTTTCTTAGGGATGATCAAAAAAGAAGTGACAGACGAGGAAGAATTAGAAGCCTTAGAAGATGCCATAGCTTTACAAAATATTTCCAACATGCCTGCTCGTGTGAAATGTGCAGTGCTTGCTTGGCATACATTGAAAGAAGCATTAAAGAAATAAGTAAAAGGCTGTGCGAGAATGGATATGACCATTCTGCTACAGCCTTTTTGTGTACCTATTAAAAAAGATAGGCGATGAACATCACCTATCTTTTGATATGTATATTACCATTCTCCTTCTTGGTGCTCTTTTAACAGTTTTACTACTCGTGGTCCGCAACCTTTGCCACCACAAGCACCAGTACCAGCGCTAGTGCGCTCTCTAATTTTAGGGAATGTGTCGCAACCATCTAGGATTGCTTCTTTAATAGCTTTTCTTGTAATACTACGGCATGTGCAAACTTTTGTTAATTTATCTAAAATGGCCGTAGGAATTTGATTATCTTCCATACTGTCCTCCTGGTATATAGAAACTTTTCTATATATAGTATACTCTTTACTGTAGCAGTTGTAAAGATATATTCTATAGCCAAGATATGTATCCTGTAGCTCAGAAGATATAGACCTAGTATACTTTTGAAAGTGGGATTGGTACATGGAAACAATTAACGATTACTTAGTATATGTATTAAAATTAATACATTAACAACATTTTTTTGATAGGAGTCATTATGATTTGTGTTATTTTTGATTTAGATGGAACCTTAACAGATTCTCATGAAGGGATTTTAAAATCTATACGTCATGCCTTAACGAGTATGAACCATCCCATTCCTGATGAGGATACATTACAATTATTTATTGGACCACCGTTGGCAGATTCTTTTAAAGAACATTGCTATATGACAGATGAAGAAGTGGAGCAAGCCTACAACTTTTTTAAAGAGCGCTATGATTCCGTGGGGAAATATGAAAATGCAGTATACCCTCAAATCGAAGAAGCCTTAAAAGCACTTCGTAAAACAGGTGCCTATGTTGGGATTGCTACGGCTAAACCAGAGGAACAAGCGAAGGATATTATTAAGCATTTTAAATTAGATCCATACTTTGAAGTGATTCGCGGTGCCAATCGTGAAATTGGTTTAGTGCATAAGCTAGACATTCTGAAAGAAGCGCTGCAAGATATGGAGACCATTACTGCGCAAAAATATAAAATCTCTCGTTGGTATATGGTGGGCGATCGTAAATACGATATGGAAGCTGCGAAGGAATTGAACTGTGTAGCTATGGGGGTATCTTACGGTTATGGTTCCGTGGAGGAATTAGAATCTGCTGGTGCTGATTACATCTGTGAAAGTCCATCCGATGTACTAGTGAATATTGCCGTGGATACGTTGCTGTAAGGCCTATGTCTTATAGTGCAATAGGTTACCATCTAAGAGTCTATAAGGTCGTTATACAATAGATAATTAGTATATAGAATAAACAAACTAGATACAATACAAAGAGGCACCTCGCTGTCATGCGAGGTACCTCTTTTTTGCATTACCATATGTTAGTTCTTGCAACATCCCATAAAAGGGGGATTCTGATGATTTCATGGAGAAGCTAGAAGTATATTAGATAACATTTCTTTAAACTTGTAATCGTCCATCAATCATAATAGGAACTTCTTTGCCGTCTTTAGTGGTGCCCATGATATTCATACTTTCATGACCAATCATAAAGTCTGTATGAGCTAAGGATGTGTTAAGTCCACGAGCCTGGAGTTCTTCTTGAGATAATCCATCGCTATTCGCTAAGCATGTTGGATAGGCTGCACCTAATGCCAAGTGACAAGAGGCATTTTCATCGTACAAGGTTTCAAAGAAAATCATGTTAGACTGGCTAATAGGAGAGTAGTTATCTACGAGAGCCACTTCGCCAAGGTAGCAAGAATTTTCATCTGTCTCGATGAGATTCCTTAAATACTCACGACCTTGTTTGGCATCGTAGTCAACGACCTTACCATCTTTGAATGTGATGTGGAAGTCTTCGATCCGGTTGCCATCATAGATCAATGGTTTCGTAGAGTACACAATACCGTTGGCACCTGCATAGTGAGGAGCAGAAAAGACTTCTTCTGTTGGAATATTGGCATCAAAGATAATGCCTTGTTTAGAGGCTTCTTTACCACCTAACCATAGATGCCCTTCTGGCATTTGTAAAGTAAGGTCTGTACCATTCGGACAGGTGTAGTGTAAGGACACCAATTGCAATTCGTTCAATGTCTTAGTGCGATTCGCTAATCGATCTAAATGATTGGCGAAGGACTCTTCTTCTGGTACATGTTTCATACGGCACAAGGTGAAGATTGTATTCCATAAGCGATTGATTTTTTCTTCTTCGGTGCCCTCATAGCCAAGCAAGTCAGCCCAAGTAAAAGTCGCTACAGAGGCTACACACCAAGTGAGGGTGGAATCCATGATGGCCTCGTGGTAAAATTTAGTTAACTTACCCATACTGCGAGAGGCGAGAGCGATTTTTTCAGACGGTACGCCTTCATAGGCAAATGGGTTGGCACTGATTAAGGATAAAATACATGCGTTGGAATCAAGGATATGGTGATACATATCTTTAATCCAAGGAGCGGGATTAGATAAGACCTCATCTTTGACATTCGATAAACGAGATTTAGCAGTTACCGTGCTACGCCAGTTGATGTGTACATCTTTGGCACCGAGTGCATAGGCTTCATCCACCACGATGTATACAAAGTCTTTGTTTTCTACATCGCCATTAATGACCAATAGTTGATCTTGTTGTAAATTTACGCCCTCTTGTAACAGTAGGCGGGCATATTGTTGTAAATCTTCTTTCATAATACCTCCGAATCTATACTGGTAGGAAATTTTAAAGGATACGATTCATCCATGGCGAACCTTTTGTTTGAAAGGATGTGATAGGATGAAAGTAACGAATCAAAAACGAAATGGCATTATCTTGTGCCTATTCCTATTGTGTGTATGTGGATACTATCTTATTATAGCAGATACGCCTATGAAAGGCGATGGAGAACTATCTCCAACGGACACACCGAAGATTGTAACACAATCGGGAAAAGGCGATAGGGGAGGCGTAGTAGAGACCGCCGAGAAAGGCGGTACCATTTTGGTGTATGTAACGGGTGCTGTAGAAGAACCTGGTTTGTATGAGCTACCAAGCCCTGTAACGGTGAAATCAGCTATTGAGGCTAGCAAAGGGTTGTTACCTTATGCAGATGTGAACCATTTGCATCTAGAGGATACTTTGGAAGAAAGTACACATATCCATGTAGATTTTAACTTTCACGGTAGCCCAGAAGAATTATTGCGGAAACAAAATGTGTCTATCAATGACGCATCGGAAACAGATTTACAAAAAGTATCGGGCATAGGGCCGAAGATGGCAAAAAAAATCGTGGACTACCGCCAAGAGCATGGGCCGTTCAAAAGTTTAGAAGAATTACGACATGTGAAGGGTATAGGACCTGCATTGTATAAGAAAATTGTGGAGAAAGTACGCTTATGAAATGGTTACCAAAACCGATTGATTTGGGGATGACAAGTGTTCTAGGAATAGTACTAGGAATTTGCATTAACTTATATCAACAGGAATTACATTCTTACCTCATGCATTGGCTAAGCATAGTCACTGTATTTGGCATGCTATGCCTTGTTCTAATACGAGGCTATGAACAACGACATACACCTATCTATAAAATATTACAGTATGGACTGACTATGGTTGGGACTATGTGCGTGTTAGCGGGTATGGGGTTTGTGCAAACAGAACGGGTTGTGACCCACTATTTTGAAGATAGACCCTTTTACTATGGGGCAGAGGGTGCCTACTATGTACAAGTCACGAGTAATCCACAACCTACGGTGACACGGGATGGTGTAATGACCATGGTCGATGGTACGGTAGAGGGGCTAGATATAGATAAAAACAGCACTACTGAGCATGTGAAGGCAAATGGGAATATCCGTATCTATGTGCCAGGAGAGCCAGATATTCATATGGGGGATCGTTACATCATTAGCGGTACCGTAAAAGGATTTACCTATTATGAGCAAAGTGGTGCACTGTCCATGAAGACAAGACATATCAATGATGGACTGCAAGGTAACTTATACCAAGGGACCATAGAGGGGACCTATGCAGTAGAGCGCACATTAGGCGCGCAGTTAACGGATAGTGGGTATGCCATAGGTGCCTATTTAGACAAAGTTCATCATTGGGTGGCACAACAATTTGAGAAGAATTTAGATCCATCTATCGCTACCTTAGGTTCCTCCTTGGTGTTAGGCGGTCAATACGCATTACTACCAGAAACGATGGTGAAACTTTTCAGTGAAACAGGGCTGATCCATATTTTGTCGGTGTCAGGGTCTCATATAGCGTTACTATTTCTTATTATCTCCACTACATTGCAACGGTTTCAGCTACCTAAAGGGATGGAATTTTCCATCACCTGTACTTTGATTTTGCTGTACTGTACGATTGTAGGATGGAGCCCACCCGTATTGCGATCGGCTATGATGGGCCTATTAAGTGGCTATGTGGTCATGCATGGTGGTACCTATCGGGCTCTACATGCTTTGTTGCTATCTGCCTTATGTTTGCTCTTATGGAAACCATTATTTGCAGTAGATATTAGTTTTGTCTTATCCTTTGGATCCACCTTAGGGATCATCGGACTCTATCCATATGTATATCGCCTCTTTCCGCCGAATCCTATCTCTAAAGGTGTGGCGTTATGTATCTCTGCACAAGTTCTTATATTTCCAATTGAATTATATTATTTTCACATCCTCAGTTTTCTCAGTATTCTTTCCAACCTTATCGTAGGACCATTGCTCGACTTGTCCATTATCGGAGGACTGGGGTTATCCGTATTGAATGCAGTCTTTACATTCTCCTTGGGATGGTCTCTGTTAGGATTTATTCTGAAAGCCAGTATGTCTCTGTTATTTGCTATCCGGAATCTAGGCTTACTATGGTCACCACCTATGCCCATGTGGTTAGTGGTCTTATGGTATGGGGGAATCGCCTATGTATATTGGTTATTAGCATTGAAAGAACCGATTCATGTGGCATGGAATCGAGGGGCGAGCATCGCTTTGTTACTCATGGGCATGCTACCATGGGGACTATCCTATGTGAAACCAACGGTGCAAGTAATTCCAGTGGCAGTCTCATCAGGACCTACGTTTATGGTCTGTAAGAGTGGCTTTCACAGAGAGGCCTACCTCTATATCGATGCCAAGAATGGAGATCTATCACCACGGGCCATGAAACAATGCGTAGATGCCTTACATCATCGAGGCTTTAGCAAGTGGAATGGTATCTTTGTGGAAGGGTATCAAACAGGGTTTACCAATGTAGATACCTTAGAACACCTATATAGCCAAGGGCAGGCAGATGCAGAGTTAACACGGGATTGGTTATCTGTACAACTGCATCCTAAATCAGGATATGAAATCATCGTAAAAGGGCAAAGAAACTTTCACTTTCACCCGAGAAAAGAAGAAAAACTTCATGAAATAGTGTATAATACTAAGAGAGAAACGAATACAATTTACGGTCTTACTGAAAGTCATCAATTGTTGGAATACCAAGAGCAAGGTGCTACTCAGTTCATTGTGTGGAATACCTTGCACAGTCAATTTGATGTGGAGGATGGCGTGTATATTGTAGGAAGTGATGAAGACAATATAGTAACATTATAAGAGGTGACAGATGGTTACATTACTCTATGGAGATGAACCACAATTATTAGAAGAAAAAAAACAGAATCTCTTACATCAATATACCGATCGGACCTTGCTTACCTTGCGTGAAGAGCAAGGTCCCGGTTCTATTTTAGGACAATTGCAAGAAGTATCCTTGTTTGGTGAGCCGCGCGTGTTTTTACTAGTTCATGTACCTATCTTTGATAAACCAAAGAAAAAGGTCAGTTCGGAGTGGCAAGCACTACGGGAGTATTTACAAAGTTATACAGGGGAAGACCCAATTATTCTTGTGTACCCGGAATCACTTGATGGCCGTTTACAAGGGAATAAAGCGTTTTTAGGAGCAGTGGAATCCTGTAAGTTCGAAAAAGTAGAGGGAGAAGCCCTCTTTCAATGGATACAACAACATTGTAAGGCTCACAAACAAAAGATAGATCCCGATGGAATGGCATACTTACGAGAGTTAGTAGACCTATGGAAAGATGTGCCCTTAGCATTTTTGCGCACTGAGTTTGATCGATTATTCCTATTAGTAAGTAAAGGAGAGTCTATTACAGCGCCATTTTTGAAAGAGCATATGACAGATTTTGGAGAGAAGAATATTTTCCGTTTCAAAGATGCCTTATTGGCGAAGGATGCACGAACACTATTAGATTTATTTCCATCCATGTTAAAAAATAAAAGTGTAGATATGGCGATGGCCTATGTACATAATCAGATGCATTTGCAACTTATGGTTAGCGAATGTGCCCATTATGGTATGAAATTGCCAGAAATTCAAAGCTTGTTGAAAGACAAAGGAATGAAGGCCAATCCGTATACGATTAAATTAGCCTTTGAAGCACGGCGGAAAATTCAGATTGCTGCAGTAGCGAAGTTCATCAGAGACTTGTATCATCTGATTTTACAGAGCCGGCAAGGGGCAGCGGATATGCACCAATTTCAAGATATATGTTTAGCCTATTGTACAACTTAGGAGAAGTATGAAACGAAACTATATAGCCACTGTGGTAGCCCTTATGGCTGTCGTAGGGGGAGCAGTCACAGGTCTTGCATGGCCTACAGGAAATACCATCTATGGCTTAACCTT
>CAUQUX010000069.1:0-6953 GCA_963521235.1 uncultured Veillonella sp.
GCTTTAATGGATCGTCTCGCTTCTCCATTACTTGCTGTTAATCCTGCATCAGATAATAATTGTGGTACGAAAACAGGTTCTTCTGTAATAGCCACTTTATATTCTGGAATATCTGTTGGCATCGCATGTTTTTGGAACACACGAACAAACTCATCTTGACCAAAGTTGGCTGCTTCTTCGCCATGGTATAAACGAACGATAGTATGAGCCAACTTCATTTTTACATCTCTTGGATGTGCTGCACCAGATTCTAAGTCTTTGCTCAATTGTTCTTGTTCTTCAATACTCATGTCTGTTACCAGCATAAAGTAACGCATCATTAACTCATCTGGAATCGACATCGCTTTACCATACATTTCAGAAGGAGCCTCACTAATACCGATGTAGTTGCCAAGGGATTTACTCATTTTTTGAACCCCATCAAGGCCTTCTAAAATCGGCATAGTGATGATTGTTTGTTCTGGCAGACCTTCTTCGCCTTGTAGATGACGACCCATTAACAAGTTGAAAGTTTGGTCAGTACCACCAAATTCTACATCAGCTTTTAAAGCAATAGAATCGTAACCTTGCATCAATGGATACATGAACTCATGAATACTAATTGGTCGACCTTCCGTGTATCGTTTGTGGAAATCATCACGCTCCAACATACGAGCTACTGTATATTTAGAGGCTAACTTCAATACATCCGCAAAATTTAATTTGCTTAACCATTCACTGTTAAAGCGTACTTCGGTTTTTGCAGGGTCTAACACTTTGAAAATTTGCTCTTGGTATGTTTTCGCATTTTCCACTACTTGTTCTTCAGTCAATGGAGGACGTGTTACACTTTTACCAGTTGGGTCACCGATACGAGCTGTAAAGTCACCGATTAAAATAATGACTTTATGTCCAAAATCTTGGAACAATTTCAACTTACGCAATACTACCGTATGTCCTAAGTGAATATCTGGCGCCGTTGGATCCAAACCTAATTTAACGATCAATGGCGTATTTGTTGCTACGGATTTTTCTAATTTCTTCTTAAATTCATCTTCTGGTAAAAGATCAGCTACCCCATAAGAAATGAGGCGAAACTGTTCTGCTGCACTAATCATAACTATCTCCTATTACTGTGAATTTTTTGATGCCTTAGGAACAATCACTGGATCCTTCCCTTTTTCAGATTTTGATTTAGATGGACTTTCATCATTTGATATACTTCCATCATCATTATCTAAATCTCCATCTCCATCTTTCTTATCTTTATCATCTTTTTTCTTGTCTTTATCGTCTTTTTTCTTATCTGGATTTGTATTACCTGCATAGGCCTCAGGACCTACACCATCTGGTACTGTAAAGTTAGAGGCTGGGGTATCTGCTAAGGCTTCTTGCATATATTGTCGCCAAATCACAGCTGGTGTTTGTCCACCTGTGGTACCGTGCAATGTTTCAGACCCACTGTCATCACCCATCCACACAACGGTCACTAAATCAGGCGTATAGCCAGCAAACCAAGCATCTTTTTCTTCGTCTGTTGTACCTGTTTTACCTGCTGCTGGACGGCCAAAGTAGGCATTACCACCAGTACCAAACTTAATAACAGATTCTAACATATTCGTCATCATGTAGGCGTATTTAGGTTCTACTACACGAGTTTCCTCTACGGAAGATTCTTCTACATTATTTCCATTACGATCTACTATTTTCGTAATTGCCACTGGTTTTACTTTCACACCATTATTGGCAAGTACACCATAGGCTACCGCCATATCCATTGGTGTAACGCCTTTCGTTAAACCACCTAAGGCTACGGCTAGATTATCATCACCTTTTTTATCCAATGTGGTAATACCCATTTTTTCTGCTAAGTCTAGCACGTTGGACATACCCACCTTATCAGCTGCCAATACAGCTACTACGTTATTGGAATGAGCCACAGCATTACGCATTGTCATAGCACCGGAGTGTTTGCGGGAATAGTTTTGCGGTTTCCAACCATGGAACTCCGATGGTTTATCCACATAGACAGTACCTGGATTGTCACCATGTTTTAGTGCTGCTAAATACACAAATGGTTTAAAAGATGAACCTGGTTGACGCACTGCCATCGTAGCACGGTTGAATGAGTCAGTTCCTCTACCACCCACCATAGCTACAATATGACCATTGTGAGGGTTAAGGGAAATTAATGCCCCTTGTGGCTGACGCAACCCATTTTCATCGGTGTAATAATCTGGTAAGTTTTCCATCGCTTTTTCTGCTGCACGTTGTGCTTTCATATCGATGGTGGTGTAGATTTTCATACCTTCTTTGTAGATAGCATTGTCACCATATCGTTCAGACACTTCATTGATCACATAGTTAATGAAATATCCCATACTACCATAACTATTGCTTGACTGCGGTTTATCCAACAAATGGATATCTGCTTCTTTTGCTACATCTGCATCAGCTTGAGACAAATAATTATATTTTACCATCTGCCCCAGTACGACTGCTTGACGAGCTTTTGCGGCTTTCAAATTATTAAATGGCGAATAGTAATTAGGACTTTGTGGTAAGCCAGCTAAAATCGCCATTTGCGCCAAGGATAAGTCTTGCACATCTTTGCCAAAATACACATGAGAAGCCGTTTGCACACCATACGCACCTTGACCAAAATAAATTTGGTTCATATACATTTCTAAGATTTCTTCTTTTGTATAATATTGTTCAATGCGTAAAGCTAATAAAGCTTCCATAATCTTACGTTTAAATGTACGATCTTGTGTTAAGAAAGCATTTCTAGCTAACTGTTGTGTGATAGTAGAACCACCCTCTGCTACACCATCATGAGCAATATTTACCCATATCGCACGCAAGATACCAATAGGGTCAATCCCATGATGACTGTAGAATCGATTGTCTTCCGTAGCAATAAAAGCATTTTGTAGATTCTTTGGAATCGTAGCCAATTTTACGGGCACACGATTTTCCTCTGAATGCACGGTAGTTATCAATTCATTATTAGCATCATAAATTTGAGATGATGCCGCAGGTTTTACATTACCCACATCCGGTAAGGAGGACATGGTAGCGCCTAAAAAGCCACAACCTGCTCCTGCCACAATCAGTATAAATAAGATAAAGAACAACCAAAAGGAACGTTTCCAAGATGATTTTTTCTTCACCGGTCTCTTTTTCACAACCCTCCGCTGAGGAATTGGTCTTGATGAACTAGGATTCATATGTCACCTCTCTAAAGCTCATTATTTCCTATAGAACACCCTCAATTATACTCTATTTACTGATATTTGTACAAATCGAATTGTTTTCAGTGCTCCTATAGGATAACTGTGGTAGCGCCAGCACCACCCTCATCTAGACTTGCTAGATCATAACTTTTGATACCTGGTAAAGTTCGTAAATAGTCATGAACACCAGCGCGCAGCGCCCCCGTTCCTTTACCATGAACAATGCGAACCGAATTCAATCCAGCTAAGATAGCTTGATCGATGAAACGTCCCACTTCTACAACGGCTTCATCTACAGTTTTACCAATAATATTGAGCTCTGTAGAGGCTTGTTGTTGGCGAATGACCGCCATACCAGATCGTTTCCGTTGGCGATTGGACATAGGAGTAGGATTTTCTTTGCGCAATAAAGCACTAGCTTCTTCACTGGTGGCTGCGAGTAAATCCTTTTCTTTCACAGTCACAGTCAGTCCATTCATATCGACTTGAATCCGTTTTCCTTGAATGACTAAGATGGTTCCTAATCCTTGTAAATGATCTAAGAACACCACATCGCCCACCTTTACATTAGCGAGGTCTAGGCGATCTCGTTTTTCCATAACTCCTGTAGGAACCGCCACATTAGATACGCCTTTTCTAGCTTTAGAAATAGCATCTTGTCGTTTTTGCTTATCCGTTTCATTGAAAGAACCTTTTAACTCTTTAATGATTTGTTCACTTTCAATACGAACAGATCGTTTCATATTTTGCGCTTCTTCACGAGCTTTTTCTAAGATGATCTTTTTCTTATCTTGCAATGCTTTTTTATCACGCATCACTTGAGTACGCATACGACGAACTTCGTCCTGTTCCTTTTTCAAAGCCCGTTCCCGCTCTTGCGTTTTTCTCAGCTCTTGATTTAACTCACGGAGCATATCTTCCATCGCACTGCGTCCGTTCAATTCCCATTGTTGCTTGGCCAACTCCACTACATCCTGAGGGAGCCCTAACCGTGCGGCAATGCTTAATGCATGAGAACTACCAGCTACACCAATATGCAATCTGTACGTTGGTCGCAATGTACATTCATCGAATTCTACATGGGCATTTTCAATGCCTTCCGTTTGGTAGGCATAGGTTTTTAATTCATTATAATGCGTGCTCACCATCATGAGTGCTCCCTTTTTACGGAAGTATTCAATGATTGCAATCCCTAAGGCACTACCTTCTTCTGGATCCGTACCAGAACCTAATTCATCTAGTAATACTAAATCATTAGGTCCTACCTTTTTCAATATCCGAATTACCTGCGACATATGGGCAGAGAATGTACTCAAGCTAGCTTCAATGCTTTGTTCATCTCCAATATCTGCATAGATATGGTGAAAGATTGGTAAAGTAGATCCGCTGTCAGCTGGAATACATAATCCACTTTGGTTCATTAACGCCAACAGTCCCAAAGTCTTTAATGATACCGTTTTGCCCCCAGTATTGGAACCTGTAATCAACAAAATACGATACTTCGTCCCCAAAGTGATGGTAGTAGGTACTACCACGTTGGGAGCAATCATAGGGTGACGAGCTTGTAGCAAGTTTACCTCTCGACCTTGACTGATGATGGCACGGACAGCTTTCATCCGTATAGCCAGTTCTGCTTTTCCATAGACAAATTCCACATGGGATACACGTTTACATGCATCTAATAAAGTATCTGCATGTCCTCGTACCAACTCTGTTAATTCTTTGTAAATGCGAAGTACTTCTTGTTCTTCTGCCAAGGTAGCTTCTTGTAATTCATTATTTAAGTCTACCAATCGCATAGGCTCAATATATAAAGTGGCACCCGTAGCAGATCGATCATGGATAAGACCCGGAAATGCTCCTCGATATTCTTGTTTTACAGGAATGACGTAGCGATTATTACGCATAGTAACGATGGCTTCTTGAAAGTATTTTTGATTATCCTTATCCTGTAATATGCGCTGTAGATCATTTTTAATAGCATTCTTTGTGCGACTCATGGTCATACGCAACTGTTGTAGTTTCGGTGTAGCACTATCCAATAACACACCGTAGGCATCAAAAGTTCGTTCAAAGCGCTTAGTCAGCTTATCATGACTTGGTAAATCCTGTACCCACAAAGATAACAATGGGTAAAGCAAATACTTTTCTTTAAAAAAGCGATGCATCCGATTATATGCCAAGATAGTGGTATGCAAGTCCCAAAGTTCTTCACGAGTCAAAATGATTTCTTTACGACTTTTCGTACAAGTTGTACGAATATCTTTCGTGCCACTGATGGGTTGCTCTACTTCTTGTTCTAAGGAGCGCATAGCTTCCACTGTTTCATCTAGGGCATCTTCAATTTTTTGACGGTTGTGCATAGGTTGCAAATTCAGGGCATATTCTTTAGCTATGGCAGAGGAACACACATCTGCCAGCTTTTGCCGTATATGTTGAAAGTTTAAGACTTGTTCACTATTCATTATGATTCCCCTAAAATTCCTTTAAAAAAGTGTCCCCGTGTAATATGAGTAGCTCCTTCTTTGCTCGGTGCTTTCAAAGTCCCCTCTAATAGTTGATGATACATACTCACCTCGTTAGCAATCCATTTAGGACTTCGTTGTCTGCCATCAATGACTAAACGTTGTAATCCAGAACGTCGTAACTCATCAATATAGCTTTTCATATCTAACTCACGGCTATTCATAATATGGGTGCGACAGAATGGATCTGTATAAATCGGGAATAGTTCACCCTTCCTATCCTGTAACGCATAGTCTTGTTTCGTGCACACCACAGGACAACCTCGTTTGTAACCGGTGCCGGCAAAACTGCTAATAGGACAATATTCAGAAATCATCAATTCTACACGGCCCTGTACAATAGCACCGATGGGCATAATGTCTTTACTTACCATCGTATTCATTTGATGCAAGGTAGCCTCTAAGGACACATTGACAGTACTAAATCCTAAGTCATTAAGTATGCCTAAGGTGTGAGAGTTAAAGGTTTGTAATCCCGTATCACCTTCCACCACACCAGTATAACCTAGTTGGTGGAGCACCTCTAAAGCACCCAAGAAATGTACTCGAATCCCATCTGGATTGGCTTGTACCATATGGGATACCATATCTCTGAAAGCGGTACTTTCATTATCTTTAATCACCCTTGGGGTACTAAATATAATCTGTTTCTTCGCCTCACGGCACATCTGTACAGCTTCTTCATATGCCGTCTGTGCCACTGGAATTCTGTATAATGGATCGCCAAATACAATGCGGTCTACTGGCGTCATCACAGCCTGCTGCAGGCCTTCTAAAGAATCCACTAAGATTTCTAATTGTTTTGTATTAGATTCTAGGGCATGCGCCTGTGTAAATCCTAAGACCTGTCCCACAGTTTTTGTCATGTCTCCTAATAATTCCATCCCTGTGGGCAAGTTCGCTTTACGTGCTTCCCATGATGCCACATATTGTTCTATTAGCAATTCTTCCATAGCCTCTACCGCATTTCTACGAAGACTATTTAAGACACTGCTAGGCCACATGAAAGAACCTTCTGGAACCGTCACATGATCTAAGTCAAATAAAGTATTCCCTAAACGACCTAATTGTTCCGTAATTTTCTCCACAGATGTAGGTTTATGATTAGCGATTTGTAATACATATTCATCAGTGACCGTTACCGTTTGACCTGACTCCAACATCATCGTCAATGACACAGTGCTACCTTCTTCGCCATGCAAAAACATATAGG
>CAUQUX010000070.1:0-6912 GCA_963521235.1 uncultured Veillonella sp.
TTGAGGCTCACGAAAATATTCTCTATGTGGATGAAGTCAATTTACTAGAGGATTATTTAGTGGATACCTTGTTAGATGTGGCTGCCATGGGTGTGAATCGGGTCGAGCGTGAGGGCATTAGCCATAGTCATCCATCACGATTTATTTTGGTGGGCACCATGAACCCTGAAGAGGGGGCTATTCGCCCACAATTGTTAGATCGGTTTGGTCTATCTGTGACTGTGAAAGCAGAAACAGAGGTAGCCTTGCGGATGGAAGTATTGCGTCGTCGATTGGCTTTTGAAGATAATCCGCAAGCATTTATTGCGTCCTACAGCAAGGATGAAGAAGCCTTGCGTGAAACCATTGAAGCAGCGCGCAAAGCGTTGCCTACGATTTTGGTAGATACCAACCTATTAGAATTGATTGCCAATATATCGATTACCCTAGGCGTAGAGGGGCATCGTTCAGACATTACTTTGCTCAATAGTAGCCGTGCTTTGGCGGCCTTACAAGGGGAGACTTGTGTGACCATGGATCATCTGAAACAGTTGACACCTCTTGTAGTATCCCATCGGATGAAGCGTAAGCCCTTTGAGCAACGGGAATTTGATGAAACTATGCTAGAGAACCTATGGGCTACCTATGAGAAATCCTGCAATTAGTAGAAAAGGTATTTAATAAATACCGCATCTGACGCATCTAATATAACTAATGTAATAGCTTACATAATAAAGATTTTGTTAAAGGAGGTGAATGGTATGAGTGTACAACTGAATACAGGCATTCACCTCTTTTTGCAAGAACCTTTGTTGCGGACATTATTGATTTCAGGTGAAGTAGGTACAGGAAAAACATACGCTCTGTTGCAAGCATTGCATGATAGGGGACGAATTTATACGACGATGACGTCTCACACAGATGTGAGTGCTATGCAGGAAGCGGTGGATATACAAAGGACCTTAGAAACAGCTCAGATTGTGACACAAGCACATCCTTGGGATGCCTATGATCTACTCATCTGCGAAGGATTGGATCACTTTGACCGGTCCATGTGGTTACGGATTCTTTACGAGCAAAATCGGCGCTATGAAGCGGGGAGACCACTACAAATCATTGGGACCTACACTGGAACAGAAGGGCTATCCCAATGGGTTTACGATATGGACTTGTGGATTCCTATAGAATCGCCAGATGCGGACACTAGAGTGCGGATCCTAGCAGATAGGGGCCATGCAGAAACCTATGAAATAGGTGCGATTCGTGAAAGTTGCAACGGGGAGGGAACCTTTTGCACGGGAATAGTAATGGATGTAGATGGAACTCATGGAGCTGAGCAGATATGTCCTGAGGGCAAATCAAAAGATGAACTTGAACCTCATAGAAAAGAGGAGTTTCGTTCTAAGGGGAAATTAATGGATGCACCTGGAATCCCAACCGTGCATGATAGCATATATACATATATTTCTAGTCTAGTAGAGAAATTCAACATTTCCTTTATGGGCATGGAATATATTTTGTTGAAAGCTGCCATAGGGTTAGCTACAGAAAAAGGTCATCAGTTTGTGGAGCCTACGGATGTAGAAACAGTACTTCCTTGGACATTACCTCAGAAAATGAAGAACCTAGTGAACCCTCGAACACAGCAAGATGGAGAGGCACAGAATCCATCTGATGGAATGCCATCTGAGGACACAAGCACGGAACAAGCGGAAATGGAAAAGACCAGTTCAAACCGAGAACAAGAGGACAATAGTTCACAAGGGATGGATAGGGAAATGAACCGTGATGAGCCAATAGGAAAGGTGTCTCATGGGATGACAACAGATAGTGATGAAGCTCATGATGAACAATCAAACGAGGAAAACACGTTGGAACCAGATCAGACAGAAGAGGAACGTGAGGCTAGTCATGATGGAACAGAGGAAGAAACAGATACTAACGGACAGGGTCAACGTAAGCCCAATAGCGGTCAGGTAGAGGAGTCCTTTGCACTTTCAGAAACAGTAGAAATGCAGGTGTTACATTTATATGGGATGTTGCAATCTGAGCCGGCAAAGAAACACATTGACATCAGTGCTGACGGTCGAGGCCCTAAGGTGCATCGTAAAGGACTTACGGGGAGAACCATTGCATGGATACCAACGATAGTACAAGGGATTGTACGCAGTCGGCAAGTACCGATTCGGCTAACTATAGAAGATGTCAGATATGCTATGTATCAGGAAATGCCAAAAGAAGCCATCTATTTAGTAGTTGATACAAGCGGTTCGATGGGACAGAGACACCGATTACAGGGGGCAGAGAAGTTACTTTCACAATTGGTACAGATGATGTATGTGAAACGACAGTATGTATCGCTCATCACCTTTCAAAAGCAAGGAGCTCAATGCGTGGTGCCATTGACAAGGCGCATCGAGACCATCCCTAAAGCATTGGAAACAGCTCGGATTGGAGGGAGAACGCCCTTTGTGAAAGGCATTGAGGAAGCGGTTAAACAGATAGGCAATGACATGTCTCAAATGGGGCATGTACAGGCAAAGGTCGTAATTATTACAGATGGTAAGGTCACCTCACAAGCATTGCAAGGACTAGATGACATCGGTAGATGGCTTGCAAATCAGGGAATACAAATGACGGTCATTGATACAGACACCAGTTTTGTTCGCATGAACCGCGCCAAAGAAATTGCTCATATGTTAGGGGCCGAGTATGTATGCATACAGGATATATAACAAAAGAACATAGGTATTATTGGTTTCTTGGTAAATGAACTATTGCCCCTATAAAGGGGCTTCGGGGGGCTGTAACAGCATGTACGTTTTTACATGTTTGTTACAGTCTCTTTTTACATGCATGGCTCACAAAATATACTGTATATAATGAAGATCTGTACAGTCATATAAAGTAAGAGTATTTTTAATCAGTTAACATTATCTTATAGATAGAAGTCGATATACACTTTATATGTAGTGACAGAATATATAGGTAAATACACGTACCATATGTTATAATAAAAAGTAGAATCCAAATTTGGCTTGGTAAAAGGTAAGGTGTAACTATATATGGAAAAACGACAAGATTATTTGCAAATGATTGCAGGTGAGTCGGTGTCCCGCAGACCAGTTTGGTTTATGCGTCAAGCGGGGCGAAGTCAAGCGGCGTATCGCAAGATTAAAGAGCGATATAGCCTATTTGAGATTACTCATCAACCGGAATTATGTGCAAAAGTAACAGCTCTTCCCGTTCATGAGTATGATGTGGATGCGGCTATTTTGTACAAAGATATTATGACTCCTTTGGTGCCTATGGGGGTAGATGTGAACATAAAATCTGGTATAGGGCCAGTGATTTCCAATCCCATTCGGTCCAAAGATGATGTGGAAAAGTTACGGGATATTGTAGTAGAAGAATCGTTGGACTTTATGGTGAAAACTATCCAAATGTTGACGAAAGAAATGCTCACCGTTCCCTTAATTGGCTTTGCAGGAGCTCCTTTCACATTGGCTAGCTATATGATTGAAGGTGGCCCTTCTAAGAATTACCAGAAAACTCGTCAATGTTTAGTGGCAACGCCTGAGATTTGGCGTGCTTTGATGGAGCGATTGACTACTATGTCCATTACTTATATGGAAGGTCAAATTCAGGCAGGTGTGAATGCAATTCAAATTTTTGATTCATGGATTGGAGCCCTTTCCATGGAACAATATGAAAGCGGCGTATTCCCCTATATGAAACATATTATTGGGACTATAAAGGAACGATATCCTCATATTCCCATCACTATGTTCGGCGTAGGTACTAAGCATTTATTCCCCGTATGGAAAGAATTACCATTAGATGTAATCGGTTGCGATTGGAGATGTTCCATTGCAGAAGCAAGCGCAATGGGCATTAAGCAAACATTACAGGGGAATTTGGACCCTGCCTATTTATTTGCAGATTGGAAGACAATTCAAGGTGAAATTGATCGTATTTTGGCAGAAGGTGCTGCTCATGGAAAACACATTTTTAACTTAGGCCATGGTGTTGTGCCAGATGCGAATCCGAAAGTATTGCGAACCATAGTGGAGTATGTACATGACAGAGGATAAAGAGATACAACAAGTTTGTGTATTGGTATTAGATTATGGCTCTCCCCGTTCCTTAGAGGATGTGAAAACGTATTACACCCGCATACGGAGAGGTCATGCGCCAAGTGACGAAGAATTACAAGGATTGCGACATAAGTATGAACGTATTGGTGGACAATCCCAATTAATGGAGTCCACTGTGTGGCAAGTAGAGCGATTACAAGAAGAGTTACAAAACGAACTACCTTTTGCAAAGGTAACCGTGGTACAAGCACATAAATATATAGAGCCACTCATCGGGGATGTAGCCAAGGAATTGAATCACTATGATACAGTAGTGGTACTTATGATGAATCCTTATGGAACGGACATATTAAATGCATCCTATCTAGAGCCACTGCAACCGTTTATGAATGACCGATGGAGGGTAGTACAACATTGGGCGGATGCACCGACATTAGTGCAATCTTGGACAGACCGAGCACAGAAGACTATGCGTACATTGCCTGTTACGGCGAAACCGCTGTATGTCTTTACTGCCCATAGTGTGCCACTGATGAAAGGAATTTCCTATGATGGATATGTACATAGCTTACAACGGGTGATGCAGTCCATAGCAGATCGATTGGTCTTGCCCAATGCTATCCTAGCTTGGCAAAGTGCAGGTACTCGTGGGAAATGGCTAACACCTACAGTAGAAACGGTAACGGAACAAGCGGGCGCAGCAGGATATACCCATGTGGTCTATATGCCTATCGGCTTTACCTGTACCCATATGGAAGTATCCTATGATTTAGATATGGAACGACGGAACCAATGCGAACAGTTGGGGATGACCTATGTGCGAGTGCCTATGCCAGATCGTGATACTCTCTTTGTGAAAGCGATGACGCATGGCGTATTAACAGCTCTCTTGAAGGAGGGATAATATGAAAGTAGCAATTATTGGTGGTGGCCTAACGGGCTTATCTGCAGCGTATTATATGGGCAAGGCATTTCCTGATTGGGAGATTCATGTTCTGGAATCCTCGAATCGTTGGGGTGGAAAGGTGCAAACAAAACGTCGTGATGGCTATGTGGTAGAAGTGGGGCCCGACTCGTATTTAGCAAGAAAAACGGCGATGACAGATTTGGTACAGGAATTGGGATTAGGTGATACCTTGGTGCGTAATGCTACGGGAGAATCCTATATTTACCATCAAGGTCAAATGAAACCAATCCCAGGTGGCTCTATTATTGGGATTCCTACAGAATTTCTTCCTTTTGCTATGTCTAGCCTATTGAGTTGGTCTGGTAAATTACGAGCTGGATTAGACTTTTTTAAAAAACCATATCCGGGAAATGAGGATATGAGTATCGATGCTTTTTTTCGCTATCATTTAGGGGATGAACTAGTCAATTTATTAATTGAACCGCTCTTATCTGGTATCTACGGTGGAGACTTAAAATGCTTAAGTTTACTGGGAACCTTTCCAGAATTTCGTCAATTAGAACAAAAGCATGGAAACTTGGTCAAAGGTATGATGGCTATGCAAGGTATGCGCAAACAATCTGGGGCGGCTACCGAAGGACAATTTGCCCAATTAACGGGAGGTTTAGAATCATTAGTAGATGCTCTTGTGGAACAAATGCCGAAGAACGTGTCTTTGCGCACATCTACTGAGGTGCTAAACATATCTTACACAGATAAGCTCTATGCAGTGCAAACACAAGATGGCACAGAATCGTATGATCGCCTTGTAGTCACTACACCACCTAAATCCTATGAAAGATTTTTTGTAGGAGATGCAAAGTTTGAAGACTTGTGGCATATGGAACAATCTTCCTGTGCCATTGTTATTATGAGTTTGCCGAAGTCAGCTTTTACAAAACCCTTGCAAGGCACAGGCTTTGTCATCACTCGCAGTACAGAGACGCCATTGACGGCATGCACATATATTTCTAGTAAGTGGCCACAAACGACACCACAAGATAAGGTGGTACTGCGCGTCTTTTTAGGAAAGCCGACAGACTCTACGGTAGATACGCACAGTGAAGAAGAACTGTGTGCATTGGCGCTTTCAGAAATACGAAAGATACTAGGATTCAACGGTGACCCAGAGTGGACAGAAGTGGTACGGTTACAAAAAAGCATGCCTCAATATGAAGTGGGCCACAAAGAACGAGTGGCAACTCTCATGGACCATGTCCAAGAACACTATCCAGGATTGGCATTGATTGGAACGCCATTTAAAGGGGTAGGCATGCCAGATGGCATCAAACAAGCATATGAATTGGTAGAAACATGGAAAGAAGAAACTAAGGAGGTAGTTCCTATGGATACGCATACAGAATCTACACACGTACATCATGGATCAGGTTCAGTGGAGGGACGTCCAGAACCCAAGCATGGTCATCATGGAGCAGTGGTTATGGAAGGACGTCCAGAAATAACAGGACTAGAAAAAGTACCTGAAACATATGAAGGTTGGTTTAGCTTGCACGCTAATTATTCCATCAATTTTGAAAAATGGAGAAGCTGGTCTGCTGAACAACAAAGTGAAGCATTGCAATCTTTCAAGGTGTTTATTGAGAATTTAGAAACAGCTCATGAGGCCCATACAAGTAGCTATGCTATGTACCAAATCAATGGTCACAAGGGAGATATTATGTTTTGGTTCTTACAACCAAGCTTGCAAGAGTTGAACGAAGTAGAATTGACGCTAAAAAAATTACCAATCTTTAGTGTATTACAGCCAGAATCTTCTTTCGTATCTGTCATTGAAGTGAGCAATTATGTGAAATCTCCGAAAGACCATCCCAAAATACAAGCTCGGTTATATCCAAAAATTCCTAGATTGGCGTGTATGTGTTTTTATCC
>CAUQUX010000071.1:0-6683 GCA_963521235.1 uncultured Veillonella sp.
AAAAAAGTCTAGAAACACAGAAACAGACTATACAAACTGAGGAAGCCAATGTTCACGCAAAGCAACTAGAATTGAAAACTCTAGAGGGACAGTTAGAATCCTTGCAACAGGAAATACAGCACGTAGCAACAGAAATGAGTCGTATTGAAACTAGCATCGCGCCTTTTACGGTGGAAACGTATACGGCTGAGGTGAAAAATCTCGCAGATTCTCTGAAACGGTATGAAGTGAACCGTAAAGAGGTAGGCGAAGGGCGACAAAAATGTCAGGAAAAAAAGGTCGCATTCACGACGGAAGTAGGAACCCTCAAAGAACAACAGGATCGCATGGCGCAGGATATAGAATTCTTGGGCAAAGATATTGAGCAAGTGTTAGCAGCAGAATCTCTTACCATCGATACATTTAAACAGGAATCTCATGCATTTGATACATTGCCAATATGGAAAGAAACCTTTAGTGCCTATCACAATGAATCGTTGAGGTTGACTTCTCTCTTAGAAGGAGTACAACAGGACTTGGCATCCTATGCTACGGTACCTGAAGAGATTCCGAAGGAGTCGGTGGAGTCATTACAACAAGAATTGAAAAATCTAGGAGAAGTCATTGGTACCTTGAAATCCCAAGTGACAGCGAAGGAAAAAACTATCCAAGAGATTTCCAAGTTAGAAACGGATACCAAAGAGTTGTCGGATCGGAGGGCCTTTATCTTCGGCTTAGCCGATTTAGCAAATGGTGGCGATACGGGCATAAAAGGCGTGAGTTTTGAACGGTATGTGCTAGGCGCTATCCTAGAAGAAGTGTTGAGTGCAGCGAATTTACGGCTTCAAGATATGAGTCGTGGTCGCTATCGATTGGAACGTTCCTTAGAAGAAGGTGGACGAGGTGCACGTGGATTAGATATTGCTGTCTTTGATGCCTATACGGGGGCCAGTCGACCAGCCAATACCTTGTCGGGAGGAGAAACGTTCTTGGCATCATTAGGTCTTGCCATGGGATTGGCAGACGTGATTCAATCCTATGCAGGGGGGATTCATTTAGACGCGATGTTCATTGACGAAGGATTTGGGACCTTGGATCCAGATACACTAGATGTGGCGATGGAAACCTTGGTATCTTTGCAGTCCCAAGGACGATTGGTAGGTATCATATCTCATGTGCCCGAATTGCAACAACAAATCGGAGCGCATTTGGTGGTGACAAAAACAGATGGGGGCAGTACGGCATACTTTCAAATGCCGTGATTGTATTCCCCTATTTCCTATGTTAGAATAATACTGTATTTCAGTAGGACTAAGGAGACATGTATGAAATTTACGTTTGCACATAATAATATTAATGTGAAGGACCTAGACAAAAGTTTGTCTTTTTATCAAGAGGCACTAGACTTAGTAGAAGTAGGTCATATTGATGGCGAAGATGGATCGTTTAAAATCGTTTATTTAGGGGATGGTGCCAATCCACATCGTCTGGAGTTAACGTGGTTACGTGATTGGGATCGCCCGTATAACTTAGGGGATAATGAATTCCATTTAGCGTTCTATGTGGATGATTATGAAAGTGCACTGGCTAAGCATAAGGCGATGAACTGTGTTGCCTATGAAAATGAAGCGATGGGCATCTATTTCATTGCGGATCCAGATGGGTATTGGACAGAAATCATTCCAGCAGGAGCTTACTAAGATGGAGCATATGTTAACGCGTCTACAATGGTTGGTAGGAGAAGAAAAAATTAAAACCTTACACGGCAAAAAAGTTCTTCTCTTTGGATGTGGAGGTGTAGGATCTTTTGCTTTGGAGGCTTTAGTGCGTTCAGGGATAGGTCACATTGTCATTGTCGATGGTGACCAAGTATCGGTGAGCAACATTAATCGTCAACTCATCGCTTTGCCGAGCACCGTAGGAAAGCGTAAAGTAGAAGTGGCGAAAGAGCGGGCCTTAGCTATCAATCCTAACTTACATATTGAGGCTTATGATATGGTCTATACTGGTGAAAGTCATCCGACTTTCATCACCGATATAGCCCCGGATTTTGTGATTGATGCCATCGATATGGTAAGTGCTAAACTATCCATCATCGAAACGTGTTATAATAGTCATATACCATGTATATCTTCTATGGGAACAGGTAACAAAATGTGGCCAGATCAATTGAAGATTACAGATATAAGTAAGACCCATACATGCCCACTGGCAAAAGTGATGCGTAAAGAGTTACGTCGACGGGGCATAAAAAAGCAAACTGTGTTATTCTCTACAGAACAACCGATGACACCGAACCGAGATGATGACTCTAGAAGTCCTGGTTCCTGTGGATTTGTGCCATCTGTGGCGGGATTACACTTAGCGGGTCATGTTATTAGAACTTTTTTGGAGGTAGAATAATGAAAAAAGCAATTATTCATATGGAACAAGGTGACATTGTTATCGAGTTATTTGAAAAAGAGGCTCCTGGTACTGTAGCAAACTTCGTAAAATTAATTAAAGAAGGTTTCTATGATACTTTGAAATTCCATCGTGTTATCCCTGGTTTCGTAGCGCAAGGTGGTTGCCCAATGGGAACTGGTGTAGGTGGTCCTGGCTATACAATCCCTTGCGAAACAGAAGGTAACCCACACAAACATGTTCGTGGCGCTTTGTCCATGGCACATCGTGGACCTAACACAGGTGGTAGCCAATTCTTTATCGTATACGAACCACAACCTCATTTAGATGGCGTTCACACTGTATTCGGCCAAGTTATCGAAGGTATGGATGTAGTGGACAAAATCCAACAAGGTGACCGCATGCAAACGGTTGAGGTAGTAGAAGAGTAATGGCAGGCATTAAACGCTATCGCTTAGAGCACCCAGAATGGTTACAAGTGAAAAAGGATGGGAACTTTTCCTATGGCTATGACCAAGAATGGTACGAAGATGCATGGAAACGATTGGCAGGTTGTGGACCAACAACAGCCACACAAGTTATATCGTATGTGCTGTTTCGAGATGGTCATCTGTCAGTAGATACCTATGCAGATGGAGATCAAGCTTTGGTGCGGATGAACCAAGTATGGGAATACGTACGCCCTCGCTATGGGGGTGGTCTCTATAAAAGTACTTGGTGGGAACAAGGGGTGAACCAATATATGGCAGATGCGAATTTGTCTTATACGGTGAAGCGATTACCTATTTTCCCTCTGAAAGGAAGTCCCTATACACTAGATGAAGTCACAGCTTTCATACAACGTGGGTTAGAACCGAATTGTCCGGTAGCGTTTTTAAATCGCCATCGTGGACAAGAAGAAGGTTTATCTACGTGGCATTGGGTACCTATTGTATCGATGCAAGTCAACAACGATGACACACGGTGTGTTGTCTATGATGAAGGTATGGAACGGACATTTTCCCTACGCCGTTGGTTACGAGATAATTTACTGGGTGGAGCCTTTTTATACATCGAGTCACAATATGAGGAGTAAGACATGACACAATGGATTAAAGAAATGCAATCCCCTCATCTTGCGCTATGCGCGGAAGTGGATGAAATTTTATATTCTGGAAAATCTGACTTTCAAACAATAGAAGTCGCTCATAGTTTAGAATATGGTAATATGCTTGTGTTGGATGGTGTGTTTCAAACATCAGAACGAGAAGAATTTGTGTATCACGAAATGATGAGCCACATTCCATTATTCTTGCATCCAAACCCTAAGCATGTATTGATCATCGGTGGCGGTGATGGTGGCGTGGCTAGAGAATGTGTACGCCATAGCTGTGTAGAAACAGTGACAATGGTAGAAATCGATGGTAAAGTAGTGGAACTGGCAAAACAATATTTGCCATCTATTGCTGACGCTATGATCCGCCAAGATCCAAAATTGACGGTAACCATTGGTGACGGCATTGGTCACGTAGCAGAAAAAGAAAATTTTTATGATGTGATCATCGTAGATTGCTCTGACCCGATTGGTCCTGGAGAAGGTTTATTTACAGAAGAATTTTACAAAAATACATACCGTGCATTAAAAGAAGATGGTTTATTTGTACAACAAACAGAATCTCCAGTGATGCATCAACAACTAGTATCCGATGTATTCTACTATGTCAATAAACATTTCCCTGTGACTCGTCTATATACAGCATTCATTCCCTTATATCCAACAGGTATGCATTGCTTTACGATGGGCTCTAAGAAACATGACCCATTAGAGTGGGATCCAAACCGTGCCCAAGATTTTACAACTAAATACTATAATTATGGCATCCAAAAATCTGCCTTCGTATTGCCAACATTTGTAAAACAATATTTACAAGCTCGAATCACAGAATAAACCCTTTACCTAGGAGTGCTATAGATTCGCAGTAATGGACTAGCACTTTCCCCGTGAAAGTGCTAGTTTTGCGTACTTAAATAAATCTTTAGGAGGGTGTGTCACAAATGTTTGACTTCTATAGGTTTGAAAAAATATTTGTGATATATAGTATTGAAATTCCTAGTGAATAGGTATACAATAAGAACAATATTATATTTACAATGAAATATATAATACACTTTTATTCATGTGAATTAACAAAAAGGGGAGACTATAATGAAACAATACGACTTACTCGTTATCGGCTTTGGTAAAGCTGGTAAAACATTAGCTGCCACATTTGGCAAAGAAGGAAAACAAGTCGCTTTAGTTGAACAAGATCCAGCTATGTACGGTGGTACATGCATCAATATCGGATGTATCCCTACAAAAACGATGATTGTAGGCGCTGATAAAGGCAAAACATATGAAGCAGCAAAAACAACTCGCGATACAGTAGTAGGCAAGCTAAATGCAAAAAACTTAAACATGTTAACATCCAATCCAAATGTTACAGTGTATACTGGTCATGGTATATTTACTTCTAATAAAGAAGTAGAAGTAACAACAGCAGACGGTGTGGAAACATTGGCAGCTGAGATTATCATCATCAATACAGGGGCTACGAATGTAGTGCTTCCTATTCCAGGGCTATCTACGTCTAAATTTGTATATAACAGTACTGAACTACAAGCTTTGCCTACATTGCCAAAACGCTTAGGTATCATTGGCTGCGGTAACATTGGCATTGAGTTCGCTAATCTCTACGCACGCTTAGGAGCTGAAGTAACTGCTTTTGAAAGTGGCGACAGAATCTTAAAACGGGAAGATGCAGATGTAGCTGCCTTGGCGCAACAATATTTAGAAGAAGATGGTGTTCGATTCCACTTTAACGCTGTCACTAAAGAAATTAAAAACGTAGGTGACACTGTGGTAGTGGTCACTGAAAGTGGAGAAGAGTTTGTTTTCGATGCGTTGCTACATGCTACAGGTCGCAAAGCAAATACAGAAGGTCTTGGCTTAGAACATACAGACATTCAAGTGCGCCCGAATGGCTCCATCATAACAGATGACACATTGATGACAGCTGTTCCTAATGTATTTGCTGTAGGCGATGTGAATGGAGGGCAACAATTTACGTATGTATCCCTTGATGACTTCCGCATTGTGAACCGTGTATTGCATGGTGATGAAAGTTATAAACTGGGTAACCGTGCACACGTGCCGTATTCTACTTTCATCACGCCTGCATTATCCCACGTAGGTTTACACGAAGAAGAAGCGAAAGCGCAATATCCAAATGCAGTGACAGCTGTATTACCAGTGAATAATATGCCACGCCATGCAGTCAACCAAGACCCACGTGGTGTGTTTAAATTAACAGTTAATAAAGATACTGGACTAATCCTAGGGGCTACTTTATTTGGTAAAAACTCTGAAGAATTAATTAACATCATTAAAATGGCTATGGATAACGATATTAAGTATACGTATTTACGTGACCAAATCTTTACACATCCAACAATGGCTGAATGCTTAGTTGGCCTAGCTAAGTGAGTTGAAGAGTGCGTAATGTACATTGTGGCACGGCGGGGAGACCTGCGTTGCCTCTATTTTTAAGTGTATATAAAAGAATACTATGAAAGTACAGTATAAAAATATAATATGTAGGTACAATATAAAAGTAGAGTGTAAAATTGTAACGATGAAGTTGGCGTATATCTAATATAGGAAAAGTATAATGGTAAAATATGCTAGAAAAACAAGGACAAAGTAAGTATAAATAGGAGGCAATCAAGAATTTTAGAATGCTGAGTAAAAAATAAAGAAAAAAGGGTTTACAGATAAAAAAATATTTGATATACTTTAAAAACATCAGCGGTGCTCATGTAGTAAATTAAACGTTACTCATGAGATAGTAGAGCAGTTAAAAAAGTTTTTTAAAAAGTGGTTGACACAAAAAAAATTAACTGATATACTAAATATCGTTCTAAGGCACGATAGTGCTAAACAGAATAAATATCCTGTGGTGGGTATGGTGAAGCGGTTAACACGGCGGATTGTGGCTCCGTTATGCATGGGTTCGATCCCCATTACTCACCCCACAACACAGGGGTGTAGCCAAGCGGTAAGGCATCGGACTTTGACTCCGACATGCGATGGTTCGATCCCATCCACCCCTGCCATTTTATGACCCACTAGCTCAGTTGGCAGAGCACCTGACTTTTAATCAGGGTGTCCCGCGTTCGAGTCGCGGGTGGGTCACCATTTACTATTCATATAGTATAAGGATATTGATGATCTTTGAAAACTGAACAATGTAAGGTAATTACTTCGAAAGAAGTAAACATAA
>CAUQUX010000072.1:0-6630 GCA_963521235.1 uncultured Veillonella sp.
GACTTCTTTCTTATGGAGAACAAGTGATCCTTGTATCCGATGCCGAACTTACAATGCAAGGTGGTACCGTGACAGGTAGTGGATCCTATCATATAGATACAGAAGACTTCTCAGCACAAGCGGATGTACAGGATGTATCCTTATACGGATTGACTCTTGCTGGCATGCCTGCTATGCAAGGAACTGTGAGTGGTTCTCTTAGTGTGGAAGGACGACAAGGAGCGATTACAAATGTAGGGGGCTCAATCAGTGGACGTCAATTAGGGTATCAATCTATCACAGTGGATACCTTGGATGCAAGTCTATCTTGGGATGGCGCACAACTGGTAGTGCCTTATATGAATGGTACTTGGGGACGAGGGACTTTCACAGGTAGTGGTCGATTAGGAGATGGAACATTTGATGCCAAGTTGCATGGGACTCATATTGGTTTAGACCAATTCAATAGATGGTCCCCTCAACCATTGGGAGGGACTGTTTCTGTAAAGGCAGATTTACAAGGATCTGTAGATCATCCAACGGGTACAGTAACGTTAGCGGGTGAAAGACTCTCTTATGGTGCAACACAGTTTGATCGTGCCTTTGCAAATGTAAAAATAGAAGATGGTACACTTCATATTCTTGAAGGTGATTTGGAATATAAAAAAAGCACCTATGACTTAGAGGGATTCATCCAGTTAGATGGTGAACAAACTATGGATATCAAAGGGTCTGCGAAGGATGTGCGTATTGAAGATGTGTTGCCACGCTTTACAGATATTCCTATGACGGGCTGGATTAACACAGATATTCATGTACAAGGCACATGGGAACATCCACGAGTACAAGGCCATGTCAAAGCTTGGGATGGATCGATCTATGGCAAACTCTTTACATCCATTGAAGGACCTTATACATACAATGATGGGTACTTGCATATACCAAGATTAGATATCAGTACCTATGGTTCCTCTATCATTGTGGATGGTAATATACAAGATAAACAGTTAGACATTAACTTTGTAGGCGATGCAGTCCCTATTGAACCGTTCATTCGTGATACAGGGCTCAATATTGTTGGGTACCTGGGGGCAGAAGGTCATCTAGGGGGCACGGTGGATGCGCCTATCTTTGAAGGAACCGTACAGTCTGATACAATGCGAGTGAAAGACTCTACGCTACATGACATAGCAGGCTCTGTGTATGTGACACCTAAAGTGTTGCACCTACAAGGATTGACTTTCACAGGTACGGGCGCTAGCCGTTATGAAGTAAAAGGTGGCGTCCAATTAGAAGACGAAAAACGATTGTTTGGTTATGTTCGTGTCCGAGATGGAGAACTGAAACAATTGTTAGCCTTAGGGAATATAAAAGTGCCTGATGTCAATGGGAAGCTACAAGCAAACATAGAGTTAGGTGGTACTAGTGCAAATCCTAGAATCGATGTGAAAGGCTCTCTCGAGGATGTGATGATTCGAGATGAAGTAGTAGGAACAGCTACTATTGATGTGGGGTACGGAGGCCGCATATTTGAGATTCGCACATTCAAACTACCGATTAAACAAGGTGTCATTGCAGGTAAGGGAAAAGCTGATTTAGACGGCTCTACAGATATACAATTCGTTGCCTCAAAAGTGCCGGTGGATACGATATTGCCGTTGGTAACTAAAGATGTGAATGGACAAGGGAATTGGAATTTTATCATCAATGTCAATGGCACTACAAGATCGCCTAAAGTTGAATTTTCTAGTGAAGTAGAACAGGCGGTAATCAATGGAATTAGCTTGGATCAGTTGAGTATCTTGGGAACTATGGAAGACCAAGTGGTATCGATTCAGCAAGGAATGATTAAAAAGTCAGATTCTTCTATTAAAGTTCGCGGTAAGCTACCATTGGGGGCTTTTGTAACCAATGAATACGTGACGGATGATATGACGAAACAGTTTGATGTGTACGTGGATATGAATGAGGCAAACTTGTCCGCTCTGCCTCTGATGTTTAAAGAAGTGAAGACGGCTGATGGCGCCATTCGTGGTGTTGTCCATGTTACAGGAAATTCGGCGAACATCTTGGCCAACGGTACAGTAGAACTCGCTAATGGGTCCATGCAATTACAATCTTTGAAAAAGCCAGTGACAAAACTAAAAGGACAACTTGTATTTAGAGGTAATCATGTGGATATTACTGGTAGCACAACGATGGGAAAAGGTGATGCTGGTCTATCTGGTAATATAGGATGGATGGGACCTAGTATCACATCCTACTATGGTGCTTTGCAAATGAAAGGTATCGAAATCGGCCATAAATTCTATACGGGGCCATTAGATGGAGAACTTTATATTGTGGATAGACGGGGTATGCCAACATTGGTAGGGGCTATCACATTGCATGATGTAGTAGGATCGATTCCATTGGATATTGAAAGTTCAGATGCATCGATTCCATTAGGATTAGATTTGACCATCGATGCCAAAGAGAATGTACGACTGTATAATCCATTACTCTATGATATGTTCTTACGAGGTACGGTTAAATTTGAAGGTACGGTAGGGGAACCGAAGGCGAGTGGTAAGCTATCCGTCAACAAAGGATATGTAAAATATTTGAAAAATCGCTTTAAAATCACAGAAGGTCAGGCAAAATTTGTCACAGGCAGTATCATTCCTGAACTGAATGTGCGGAGTATGGCCAATGTGAAAAACTATCGTATATCTCTACAAGCAGAGGGCCCTGCTACGCAGATGAAATTAAAATTGTCTTCTGAACCTAATCTATCAGAGCGTCAAATTATTTCTCTCTTAACGTTTGGTCGCAATGTAGGGAATACGAGTGGTGTCACATCGGAGGATGCTAATGCATTGTTGACATCTAGTTTACAGTCCTTGGCATTTGGATATATTGAAGATGTACTGCAAGATACGTTGGGCTTGGATTTGGTGAATATTACCACAGGTTCTTTGGATGGTAAAGACTCGCGTGATTTGCAAGAAAAAAATAATTTTAATGTGACCATCGGTAAATATGTGGTGCCAGACTTGATGATTACCCTAACCCGAGGTCTAAAAAACGATCATGTATCCTATGGCTTTCAGTATGATATCAATCGTAGTGTCAGTGCTACAGGATGGATAAATAATGACCATAAACGGTATTTAGGGGCGCAGTGGCGCTATCGCTTCTAAAGGAGGTGAAAGTATGCTTAATGATTATATTGCCAGTGTTGATAAAATTGAATTATTGACTTGGGAAGAAGAACAGAGGCTCTGGAAAGCCTATGAAGAAGACGGAGATTTGGAGGCTCGCATGATGATCATTGAGCATTACCAGCCTTTAGTGTTGAAAGAAGCCAATGTATATCAATCTTCTAAGATAGATAGGATGGATTGTATTCAAGAGGGGACGATCGGCCTTATCGAGGCGGTGGAACGCTATGATTCCAAAAAGGGCGTAGCCTTTTCCCTCTATGCAGTACATCGTATTCGTGGACGAATCCTGGACTATCTTCGCAAAGAAGGCAAGGAAGGGATTGTACTACAAGGGGAAACGGAAGATGGAGAAACTTGGTGGGAACAATTGCCTGCGGAAGGACCTTCTACAGAAATTGTTTGCGAAGAACGCATGTATGGAGATATGGTAACCTCTGCCATGAAACAGTTGCCCTTGGCGGAGCAACACGTAGTGGAAGAAGTGTACTACAAAGATCATAGTGTAGCATCTATAGCAGACACGATGGAATGTAGTCATAGTTATATCCATCGATTGCGAAGAAAAGGATTAGCCCGGCTTAAAGGTCTGTTAGAAACAGCCAAGGAGTCATGGGATAATAGTTGATGTTGCTAGATGGCGTACATCGTTATTATGAAGTGCTACCCGAGTACTAACTTGACAGTTGGTCACAAGGGTAGTACTTTTTTGTATCGTGGCATATCGAAAATATTCCCTTGACATAAATAGGGTTTTTGTTTATTATAATTACATTATTATATTAACAACAGTGATGCGAAGGACATGACCCTAACCATCTATACTTTCAGAGAAAGATACCTTGGCTGTGAGTATCTAGTGTAGACTTAGACGTTACCACCTTCAAACTGGTTCAGTGAAGGCTAGGCTTGTAATTGAATCCGTATGGATCCGTTATCGTCCGTAAGAGTGAGTCCTATCAATAGGGACTAACTAGGGTGGAACCGCGAAGATCTTCGTCCCTTGTGTGGGAGAGGGTCTTTTTTTGTTGGTAAAAAGTATTGCCATCCCCAATGGCATAGTAGTATTAGACCTAGGGAGGTAACCTATGAGTGAAGTAAATATCATTTTACCTGATGGAAGTTCTAAAGCTTTTGCAGCGGGAACTACATTGGGTGAAGCAGTCAAACAAATTTCAAACAGTTTAGCAAAAAAAGTATTAGCCGCTGATGTAAATGGAGAATTAACAGACCTTCGTGAAGTATTGGTGGAAGGCTCCAAAGTAAGCTTTTTAACATTTGCAGAAGATGGTGGTAAGCATGCGTTCCGTCATACTGCATCTCATGTGATGGCACAAGCAGTAAAACGCTTATGGCCTGATGCGCAATTGGCCATTGGACCAGCTATCGAAAATGGTTTCTACTATGATATCGATATGGAACATAAATTAGTGCCAGAAGATCTGCCAAAAATCGAAGCGGAAATGAGTCGTATTGTAAAAGAAAATTTGCCTATCGAAAAAGTATTAATGGAACGTCAAGAAGCGTTAGATTTCTTCGCCGCAAAACACGAAAACTACAAAGTGGAGTTGATCAATGACTTGCCAGCTGATGCAGTGATTTCTGCGTACAAACAAGGAGACTTCACTGATCTTTGTGCAGGTCCACACTTGGCAAGCACTGGTAAAGTGAAAGCTTTCAAATTACAAAGTATTGCAGGCGCATACTGGCGTGGCGATGAAAAGAATAAAATGTTGCAACGTATCTATGGTACTGCTTTTGAAAAGAAAGAAGAACTAGAAGAATACTTACACTTGTTAGAAGAAGCAGCTCGTCGTGACCACCGTAAATTAGGCAAAGAGCTTGGCTTGTTCGTCATCAAAGAAGAAGGTCCAGGATTCCCATTCTTCTTGCCAAAAGGTATGGCAGTGCGCAATGCCTTAGAAGATTTCTGGCGTGAAATACATCATGATTATGATTACGAAGAAGTTCGTACTCCAATCATCTTGAGTCAACATTTGTGGGAAACATCTGGTCACTGGTTCCATTACCGTGAAAATATGTACACAACACAAATCGACGGAGCAGAATATGCTATAAAACCAATGAACTGCCCAGGCGGTATCTTGGTGTATGCGAACGACATGCATTCCTACCGTGATTTGCCAATTCGTATGGCTGAACTTGGATTAGTACATCGCCATGAATTGAGCGGTGCTTTACATGGTTTATTCCGTGTACGTAGCTTTACACAAGATGATGCCCATGTATTCATGACTCCATCTCAAATTAAAGAAGAGTTAATGAGCGTTATCGATTTATTCGGACGTATCTACTCTCAATTCGGATTGACTTATCATGTAGAGTTAAGTACAAAACCAGAAGGTGCTATCGGAGACGATGCCATCTGGGAATTAGCTACAGAAGCATTGCGTGAAGCGATTGAAGCAAAAGGCATTCCATACCGTATCAACGAAGGTGATGGTGCGTTCTATGGTCCTAAACTAGACTTCCATATTCGCGATTCTATCGGCCGTACATGGCAATGTGGTACTATCCAATTGGATATGAACTTGCCAGAACGTTTTAACTTGGAATATATCGCAGAAGATGGTCAAAAACATCGTCCAATCATGATTCACCGTGCTTGCTTCGGTTCCATGGAACGTTTCATCGGTATCTTAATTGAACACTTTGCAGGGGCATTCCCAACTTGGATGGCACCAGTACAAGTAAAAATACTTCCAATCAGTGAAAAACATGTAGAATATGCTGAGAAATTGCGCAAAGCATTTAAAGATGCCTATGTGCGTGTGGAATTAGATGATCGTAGCGAAAAAATCGGTTACAAAATTCGTCAAGCACAAATGGAAAAAGTATCTTACATGCTTGTGGTGGGTGACAAAGAAGTGGAAGAAGGAAAAGTGGCTGTTCGTAAACGTGGCGTAGGCGAACAAGGTGCGATTCCTTGGGAAGAATTCTTGGCTAATATCCAACAAGAAATTAAAGATCGTGCATAGTGGATTGAATCAAACAGAAACATAGTGGTAGCTATGAGCGGAGGAGCTTCATTGCTTGGATAGAAAAGAACCGTAGCGGAGCTACTACAATGATTCTGTTGGATTATGGATGGTAAAAGTATTGTGTATACATAGGAAAAGCATCTTCACAAGAAGGTGCTTTTCATCATATAATACAACTAGAAAGAAATTGGTCTTTCCTATTTTCTATTATTCTAATCAGAGGTGATAGAATCATGATTACATTCGATGATGCAGAAAAACAGAAACTAACTCCAGAAGAGTTAAAAGAACTTAAAAAACACAATGATATCAATGAATGGCCTTGCCCATTATCAGATGATATGAAAAAGCAAATGCATGATAGCTTTAAAGTTGTGCCTAAGAAAAAATAAGGCTCTATAATAAATGTTGGGGCTACTCATATAAGAGTAGTCGCCAACATTTTT
>CAUQUX010000073.1:0-6624 GCA_963521235.1 uncultured Veillonella sp.
CTGTTAGCCGCACCACAACTGGGGCACACCACCGTGAATTGCACAAGTTCTTTACAATCGAAAGACTATGTAACATTAACCATAGAAACGATGAAAGACTTTGGTGTGCATGTTACAGAAGGCATCACCGAAGAAGGACATCCAAGTTTTACGATTGAAGAAAACCAACGCTTCCACGGCAATGAGCAATATCCTATTGAGGGAGATTGGTCTAATGGTGCCATTTGGCTAGTATCGGCCGCTATGACAGGGCAATCTATTTCTGTCACAGGTTTACATTATGATTCTGTACAAGCCGATAAACGGATTCTTTCTATTTTAGAAAGCACTGGTGTCACTTGTACGTGGAATGGATCTACTATCACGGTAACTAGCAAAGCACATGAGCCAATCCATGTAAATTTAGAACAAATGCCAGATTTGTTACCTATTTTATCTAGTCTAGCCTGCTCCATAAAAGGAGAATCTACTTTCATCAATGGGGCTCGCCTTCGATTGAAAGAGTCGGACCGTTTAGAAGCGGTGGCACAATTAGTCCGTGATTCTGGTGGTATTGTGCGCATGGAAGGGGATAACCTGTATATTACAGGAACAGGTACGCTTACTGGTGGCACTGTAGACTGTGTAAATGACCATCGTCTCGTCATGGCTGGTGCCTTAAACGCACTCATCGCTACCTCCCCTATGATTCTTAAGGACAGTAAAGCCATCAGTAAGTCGTACCCTCATTTCTTTGAAGACTGGAAACGATTAGGTGGCGAAACTCACTCTATATAGCAGCTTCAATCTCTGTATATGACATGCTATATACCGCCTAATGTGGCATATAGGTTATCCTAACAAATGTGCCCTATAGATTTTTCTATCCTGTTTACTATACGCGTATACAACTTATCTACAAAGGGCATAATAATACATCACTACCATACTTTATATATAACATACGATAAGGAGTAATTATGGCATCCTATTTTGGTCGCACTGTGAAAGTCTCTACCTTCGGAGCCTCTCACGGTCAAGCTATTGGCGGAGTTGTAGACGGACTTCCTTGTGGATTTCCTGTCAATCTAGAAACCTTGCAAGCCTTTCTAAAACGACGAGCTCCAGGGCAACATCAATTACAAACACAAAGAAAGGAAGCAGATATCCCTGAGTTTCAATCAGGCATCGTACAAGGAAGACTGAGCGGTTCTCCTTTGGCTTTCACAATTAAAAACACATCACAACGAAGTGGGGATTACGATAACCTACGAGATGTGCCACGTCCATCTCATGCAGATTACACCGCTCGCATGCGCTATGGTGAGTATGTGGATATGCGTGGGGGCGGTCATTTCTCTGCTCGCATAACAGCCCCTGTGTGCGTAGCTGGTGGTATTGCTATACAATTATTAGAATCCATCGGCATTCACGTGCGCGCCCATTTAGCACAAGTGGGTACGGTCCCAGATATGCCGGTCGATTATGCTAACCCACCCATGGACAAGCTCGCTAGTATTAGCACTGAAGTGATTCCCATGTTAGATCGTGTGCAACGTCATGCCGCAGAGCAACTCGTATTAGAGTTAAAAACATCTGGCGATTCCACTGGTGGCATCGTAGAAGTCTTCGCCACCGGTTTACCTATTGGCATGGGGAATCCCAATTATGATGGCATTGAAAATCGTTTAGGCGCTACGCTATTCGGCATGCCTGCAGTGAAAGGTATTTCCTTTGGGTCTGGTTTTCCAGGCTGTGCCTCCCGTGGAAGCGAGCAAAACGATCCTTTCATCATCACTGATGAAGGCGTACGCACTGAGAACAACAATAGCGGTGGCATACAAGGTGGCATCACCAACGGTATGCCTCTGGTCATGCAAGTAGGTATTAAGCCTACACCGTCTATTTATCACGAGCAATCTTCTATATCTATCAGCCAACAAAGCCCGGAACGATTGCAAATCAAAGGCCGTCATGATCCTTGTGTAGCATTACGTGCTGTTCCTGTGGTCGAAGCATTAACTGCCTTAGTCATCTTAGATTTTGTCATAGAGCAAGATCCACAGGCATTCCGTCACTATTCACAATATACATTGGAGGCATAAATGTTTGGATTACTAGGCCGTTCCTTAGGCCACACCTACTCCCCTATGATTCATAATGCCTTAGGAAATCCTTCCTATGAGATTTTTGAAGTGGAACCAGAAGCATTATCTGATTTTTTTAATCGTTCTGATATACAGGGATTCAATATTACCATTCCCTACAAAATCAATGCCTTACAGGCTTGTCATCGCATCAGTGATATCGCAGAAGCAATTGGTTGTGTCAACACTATGGTGCGCCAAACAGATGGTTCTTGGTATGGAACCAATACGGATTATGATGGTTTCCTAGCCACCTTAGATTGGTCTGGTATAGAAGTGACACATAAGCATTGTTTAATTTTAGGTGATGGGGCCTCGTCCAATACAGTGCACGTGGCATTGGAACGATTAGGCGCTGCCTCTATTACCCATATCAGTCGCCATCGCTTTCCTAAATATGAACACATTGCACAATTTTATGAACGAGCACAAGTCATTATCAACTGTACCCCAATTGGTATGTATCCTCATTGTCCAGACCAAAGCATTCGATTAGCCCCTTTCACGCAGTTAGAAGGTGTTATTGATTTAGTGTACAATCCACACCGCACTGCCATTCTAATAGAAGCAGAATCCTTAGGTATCCCTCATGTGAACGGCCTTGTATTCCTATTAGCCCAAGCCATGGCAGACAGCGCTTTGTTTTTACATCGCACCTATGATGAAAGCATCCTGTCAGACTTATATAAACAATTCCGACAAGACCAAGAAAATATTGTTCTCATCGGTATGCCTGGTGCTGGTAAAAGTACTATTGGTGAAGCTTTAGCTACCGCTACAGGTCGCCCCCTTGTGGATATCGATACACGTATCACTAAAGAAATTGGAGATATTGGCGAATATATCCTTACCCATGGTGAAGCTGCCTTTCGCACAGTAGAATCTAATATCATCAGCGACATAGGAAAGCAGACAGGCCTGATCATCTCCACCGGTGGCGGTGCTGTCACCATACCGGAGAACTTTGCTCATTTAAGACAAAATGGACGTATCTATGAAATCTATCGTCCCTTAGAAGAGCTCGATACAACAGGACGCGTTCTCTCCTCTGGTGGGATAGAACGATTGCAACAGCTATACGCAGAACGATCACCATTATATGCACGATTCCGTCAAATACAAGTTGTCAATGCAGGTACTCCTGAAAGTGTAGCTCAACGCATCCTAGAGGACTTCCATAGTAATCTAAAATAAACTACTAGTAAGATACATCCGTATTAGTCCTTGTTTTTCTATGAGTTCTCATCAATTATACCCTCTTGGCTTTCATAGGTGTTTCTTAGCATCCCGTGAAAGCCTTTTTACTATCTAACCACAATATTTTACTAGTGTTAATTGACATTCTATAGAAAATAGTTTACTATTATCAAATATAAAAGTTTATATTGTATTAAGGAGGTTTTACTATGACGGACTCGCAACAAGAGTTAAAGCGTGGTCTTAAAAATCGCCACGTTCAATTATTAGCCATCGGTGGTGCCATTGGCACTGGTTTATTCCTCGGCTCTGGACGATCTATTAGCTTAGCGGGACCCTCTATCCTCCTCACGTATCTAATTACAGGTATTATCTGTTTCTTCATGATGCGTGCATTAGGAGAGTTATTGCTTTCCAATTTGAATCACCATTCCTTCATTGATTTTGTGGAAGAATATTTAGGTGATCGAGCGGCCTTCATTACAGGTTGGACCTATTGGTTCTGTTGGCTTTCACTAGCTATGGCGGACTTAACAGCCGTCGGCTTATACATGCAATACTGGATACCTTGGATGCCCCAATGGATACCGGCCCTCATCGTACTAGGTATCTTGCTAGTGATGAATTTAACCGCAGTCAAACACTTCGGTGAAATGGAGTTTTGGTTTGCCCTTATTAAAGTCATCGCCATTGTATCACTCATCATCATTGGACTAATCATGATTCTCAGTGGATTTACTACCAATGCAGGAGCCGCTGCCTTTGAAAATCTATGGAATTACGGCGGTTGGTTCCCAAATGGAACGATGGGCTTTATCTTATCCTTCCAAATGGTAGTATTTGCTTTCACAGGTATTGAACTCGTAGGCCTTACAGCTGGGGAAACGGAAAATCCAAAAAAGGTTATCCCTATGGCCATCAATAACATTCCATTGCGAATTATTCTATTCTATATTGGATCCCTTGCGATTATCATGAGTATTTACCCATGGATTGCGGTAGACCCAAATTCTAGCCCTTTCGTAGCTGTGTTTAATGCGGTGGGCATCCTAGCCGCTGCGAGCATCGTTAACTTTGTAGTCCTCACATCAGCAGCATCTGCCACCAACTCTGGTATCTTCTCCACGAGCCGTATGATCTACGCATTATCTAAACGCGGACATGCGCCGAGTCGAATGAAACGATTGACGAACCATGCCGTACCCTATCAGGCAACACTATTCTCCGCTGCGGCTTTACTATTTACCGTAGTCTTGAACTATGTCATGCCTGAAAGCGTATTCATCATGATTACGTCTATCTCCACATTCTGCTTCATCTATATTTGGGCCATCATCGTCGTATGCCACCTCAAATATCGGAAACAGCAACCAGAATTGGCAAAACAGTCTACTTTCAAAATGCCACTGTACCCATTCATGAATTACCTAATCTTAGCGTTCTTCCTATTCATCTTGGTGGTACTAGCATTACAAAGCGACACACGCATCGCCCTCATGTTTACACCATTCTGGTTCATCCTATTATGGGCCTTCTACTCCATGTTGGCACCTAGCGATGATGATAAAAGCAATACTAACTAACACACAAACATAAAAGAAGATCACGATATCCCCAAACACCATGACTTACCATTGATGAGGAAAATACCGTGATCTTTTTGATTGTACTGCTTTGACAAATTCATTTATGAGTATACTATAACAATATCATATGTCGTTCATATAACGACAGAGAGTTATACGTAACAATTTTTGTAATTTCTATAAAAATATGGTATACTACAGATAATAAAAAGAAGGGCCACCAACGTGTCGAAGGCGTTAGGCTCATCTCTAAAGTTATTGAAATGAATTTAGCCTAACGTGTTGAGGTCTGCCAACCTCTTTGCGTTAGGCTTTTTCATCAATTATTTGAACATTATTTGAACAAATCAATGATTCGTACTAATAAGTCTAAAATTAAAATCATTAAATAGATTTTTTCAAACTTTGTCATAGTACCACCTCCTCCTATAATTAGGAAGAGATGAGCCCAACTCACGTCGATAATCCTTCTGTATTTTCATTATAGCACAAAATATGCAAAGCGTTATCATTTTTAAAATTTTTTTGAGATTGAAAAAACTTTCCAAAAGGAACGCAGTTAGGCGTAGCAGCCTTGTGGCAGTTCTTTATTGACTACATACTAACGAACGTAGGATGACCTCAATATACTCCGAAGAAACATTATGAAATACCGTTTGTACGAGGTATATCATGCTCTTCCCTTTTGATAAATCACGACTTGAACACCATAGGCTGCATAGCCTAAAAAGTAGTATTTTTTCTAAAAGTATGCTACAATATAGACATAAATAAGAAGAGCCATTAACGTGTCCAAGGCGTTAGGCTCATCTCTAAAGATTCTAGAAATGGATAAGCCTAACGTGTTAAGGTGTACAAGACCTTATTCGTTAGGCTTTTTCCTTACTTAAACAGTAAGTCGATAAATGCTATGATAAGCATACAAATTTGTACCAATAGAGATGCAATTGCTAACTTTTTCATAGTACCACCTCCTCCTATAGTTAGAAAGAGATGAGCCCAACAACACGTCGATGACTCTTTAATTTTTATTATATCACAAAATTTATCAAATCGTTTATATTATAATATGACTTTTTCCAAAGGAACGCAGTTAGGCGTAGCAGCCGCGTGGCCATTCTTTATTGACTACATAATAACAAACGTAGGATAACCGCAATATACCTCCGAAGAAACATTATGAAATACCGTTTCTGAAGAGGTGTATTGCGGTCATCCCTTTATCCAATCAGAGACGCTATGAGACTGCATAAACTAATAAGTTACGTTTTTCCCTCGGCGCCACCCCCTGTGGATGAGTTCTTTCATCGGGGCATCAAAATTAATCTATACAAGAAACGAGCAACAATTCCGTTAGATTTACTACTGATAATAATGACCTTGTGGCGTTTCTTTATTATCTAAATGACACAAATCCAAGAAGAGCACGGTGTGCCCCGAACAAACATTATGAAATACCGTTTGTGAGGAGCATACCGTGCTCTTCCCTTTATCCTATTCACATAAAACGCCACAAGCTACAACACCACAATCAATGGTTGCTCGTTTCCCCTAGCGTGAGTTCCGCCGAAAGAACTCATACACAGCCAAAGCCGCTTTTTTGTTCATCCCCTCTACGCTTTCCAATTCTTCCAACTCCGCTACTCGCATAGCATCTAAGTTCCCAAAATGCTTATACAGCGCTTTTCTTCGTTTTGGTCCTATACCCTCTACAT
>CAUQUX010000074.1:0-6593 GCA_963521235.1 uncultured Veillonella sp.
AATAAAGCTTTTACTGCTTTTTCAGCATCTTTTTTTGTCAATTCAGCTTTTGCTGCAACGCTTGCAATTAATTCAGTTTTGTTCATAATTGAACCTCCCTTAAAAATAGTATCCTTTTAACTTAATCATGCGAGTTAAGTTTCACTTTCGCCGCATCCCAAAATTCATCTAGTTCTTTAAGAGTAAAGTCCTCCCATTTTTTTCCACTTCGTTGAACCTCTTGTTCCACGTATGAAAAACGCCGTATAAACTTTGTATTTGTGCGGTGTAGTGCGTTTTCTCCGACTATTTTATACCATTTAAACAGATTTATCAAGGAAAAAAGTACATCTCCTCCCTCTTCTTCCGCTTTTTCTATATCTTTTTTGAATATTTCCTCTTTAAATTCATCTATTTCCTCATAAAACTTAGCCCATACACCTTCTTCCGTGGGCCAATCAAAGCCTACTTTACTTGCTTTTTCTTGCAATTTTTGAGCCCGTAATAAGGCTGGTAATCCAGGGGAAATTCCATCCAATATAGATGTTCGTTCATGCCCCTTTTCCTTCGCCTTCAATTCTTCCCAAGTGGCTAATGTATCGCCTACGGTTTTACGATCTGCGGTTGGGAATACATGGGGATGTCGTCGCACCATTTTCGCTGTAATATCATCTACTACATCTTGCATGGTAAAATATCCATTTTCTTCTGCCACACGAGCATGGAATACAATTTGCAGCAACAAATCGCCTAACTCTTCTCGTAAATGGTCTACATTTTGTTCGTCAATGGCTTCTAACGTTTCATAGACTTCTTCTAACAAATATCTACGCAAGGAGCTATGGGTTTGTAATTTGTCCCAAGAACATCCCTTGGGGCCTCGCAATTCTGCTAATACCTCTACTAAAGGCTCCACTGTAAAGGGACTCATTTCTTTTTGACTCACTTGGCACCACCTTTCTTCATGGCTTGTTTCGCCAGACTTTTTAATTCTTTCACCTGCATGGTTTTCGTGATTCCCAATGCCAATACATAAAATACGATGCCTAATGCAATCGATAGGGCTACACTCATGGTATTCGTCAGTATCGTGCTCATAAAATTATACACCATGACCGTACCACCCCCCATGGCTAAGGAGGAAAATAGTATTTTTCCAATTTCCATGAAAGAAACCTGAAACGCAGTACTCCGATATAGTATATATAAATTTGCTACTGCCGCTATACCAAAGTCTACATTCGTTGCCCAAGCGGCTCCTTCGATGCCCCATTGTGGCGTCAAATACAGATTTAGCAAAATTTTCATGAAAGACCCTAGTAATAATGTGAACATAGGAATGGCCGTACGTCCTAAGCCCTGTAAGGCGCCTGTAGTGACCTGTTGTATCCCTAATAGCCAAATACTAGCGCTGAGGACCGCAATAGCACCACCTGCATTAGGCGTATCAAACATCATCTGAGAGATAGGTGTGGCTAACACGCATAATCCCACAAAAGCTGGAATGGTCACAATATTGGTCATCCGTAACGCCGTTCTCATACGATGATGAATTTCCTCTTGATCTCGTTCACCATCTAACCTCGATATGGCTGGCACTAAACTGGTCGCTAAGGACATGGTCACGATGACTGGTAAACTAATGAGTGACGTAGCCATTCCTGTCAAATACCCAAAGGCCGTAGTCGCTTCTTCTTTGCCATACCCTGACAGCATCAGTTGTTGTGGCACTAGCCATAAATCGATAGCTCCTATGAGGGGAATCATAATATTTGCCAACGCCACGGGAACGGCTAAGACGATTAATTCTTTTATGATGGATTTCCGTGATTCTAACGGATACCATTGTCCTTCTAATTTAGGGTCTCGTCCATAATAATAGAGCAACACCAATAACCCTAACCCTACACCGATAACAGAGGACAAGGCAGCACGACTAGATGCCAGTTCAATCCCCTGTGGTAAGAAATAGATAGCAGCCCCCACCATGACAAGTACACGCCCTAACTGTTCACACACCTGGGAGATACCCGTAGGCAGCATATTTTGAAATCCTTGAAAGTATCCTCTAAAGCAGGCTAATATGGATACGATACCAATGGCAGGTGCTACAGCTAGCAGCGCACCTTCAGCTCGATTATCTGTAATCAGACCTACGTCAATGACATAGGGAATGGCAAAATAAAAGCCCACACTAAGGAGTGCCCCCACAATGCCCATAGTCGTCAATGCGACGGTAAAAATATGTCGCGCACCTCTATAGTCTTCGTGACCTACTTTACGAGCAATCATAATGGAAATAGCCACAGGTAAACCTGCTGCACCAATGCTAATAATTAGCTGATACAAGGAGTATGCCATCTGGTACAGCCCTACCCCTTCTCCTCCTAAGATACGCGCTACGATGACCTTACTAATAGCCCCTATGACCTTCACCAGTAGTCCTGCTACGGTTAAAATCATAGCGCCTTTCATAAATCCTGTCATATTAGCCCTCCTTCGGAAGTTTTCGTTCAAACTCACTCATCACTTGTTCTACTTGACGTATCACATCGCCAGATTGCACGGTATAGGCCCATACTGTTGGCTTCGACCCACGATGTTTCATATGTTTCCAAATACTTTCCGTAATGGACGCCATATCCCAATCTTCCATTTTAGACTCATCTTGCCAAGTAAAGAGAATATTCCCATCCTTGATAATCACACTCTTCATACCTAATGCACGTGCTCGTTCTTTGATCATCGCCAACTTGATAAGACGTTCAACTGGTTTTGTAGGTGACCCAAATCGGTCGATAAGCTCGGCCACAAAATCATCTAATGCCTCTTTCGTTTCGATTTGTAACAATCGTTGGTAGACAGAAATCTTTCGTGCTTCATCATGAATATAGGCGCTATCGATGAAAGCATCGATACCCACATCTACCACTGGTGCTGGCAATGGTCGATCTGGCGCATCTTTTTTCTGCGCTTTAGCGATGGCTTCTTCTAACATGGCTGCATACATGGCAAAACCCACAGCTGCAATATTTCCATGTTGCTGAGCTCCTAATAAATTGCCTGCCCCTCGAATTTCCATATCTCGCATAGCTAACTTAAAGCCTGCTCCCAATTCGGTAAATTCCTGAATCGCTTTCAACCGTTTTTCTGCACTTTCATTCAATACCTTATCGGGACGGTACATGAAATACGCATAAGCCCGTTGACTAGATCGTCCCACACGACCTCGCATTTGATACAACTGTGAAAGTCCCAAATGATCCGCATCGTAAATAATAATCGTGTTGGCATTCGGAATGTCTAAGCCCGTTTCAATAATACTTGTGCAAAGAAGCACATCATAGTGCCCTTCCGTAAAGTCCTGCATCACGTGCTCCATCATGGTCCCTGCCATTTGTCCATGAGCCACGGCAATCCGTAGGTCTGGCATAGCTCGTTGTAAATTTTCTTCCATGTGTGTGATAGATTGCACCTTATTATACACAAAGTACACCTGTCCACCACGCTGCAATTCACGCCGGATCGCCTCGGTAACCACTTGCATATCAAACTCGACCACATAGGTTTGCACTGGTAACCGTTCCATCGGCGGCGTATGGATGACACTCATTTCACGAACCCCCACCAAAGACATATGCAATGTCCTTGGAATCGGTGTAGCACTGAGGGTTAAAATATCGATATTCGTCGCCCATTGTTTCCATTTTTCTTTTTGTGCTACCCCAAACCGTTGTTCCTCATCCACCACTAATAGACCTAACTGTTTGAACTGAATCTGTTTACTTAATAAGGCGTGGGTTCCGATTAAAATATCAACTTGCCCTTCTTGGACAGCCTTGATGATACCTTTTTTCTCCTTAGCAGATCGGAATCGGTTTAATACTTCTACGCGAATACCAAATTGTGAAAAGCGATACATACATGTTTTATGATGTTGCTCTGACAAGACCGTAGTCGGCACTAACATCGCCACCTGCTTGCCACTCATGACAGCTTTAAACATAGCTCGCATAGCCACTTCTGTTTTACCGAATCCCACATCACCGCATAACAATCTATCCATCGGCCGTGGTGATTCCATAGATTCCTTAATTTCCTCGATGGCTCGTAATTGGTCTTCCGTTTCTTCATAGGGGAATTGGTCTTCAAATTCTCGTTGCCACGGTTGGTCTGGTAAAAATGCATATCCTTCAATCAGCTCTCGTTTTGCGTAGAGCTCCACTAAGGTGTCTGCCAAATCATCAATGGATTTTTGTGCCTTCGTTTTCGTTTTGATCCATTCTTTACCTCCCATTTTATGGAGTTTAGGAGTCACCCCTTCATTGCCAATATACTTCTGCAATTGGTCTAAATGGTCAGCCGGTAAAAATAGTCGATCTGTTCCCGCATAATCAATTTCAATATAATCTCGATGAATACCCTCTGTTTCTATGGTCTTTAACCCACGATATTTACCAATACCATGAATACTATGGACTACATAATCCCCTACAGTAATATCCGTGAAATACTTAATCTCCTGACCTTTTTCTACTTTCTTACGAATTTTTTTCTTTTGAAAGCCGAAAATATTTCCTTCTGTAATGACCGTTATGTTCGCATGTGGTAATTCAAATCCCTCTGAAAGTATTCCATCTACGATAAGTACTGCTGGGGCTGTCCACTCCCAATGATTTCGATACACATAGGATATCTTATTCTCTAATAAGGCACTTTCAATGGCTTCCCAACGTTGTTGATTATGTAACACTAATACGATTTGTCGTTCTAAGGAAGCATTAAAGCGAATATCATCCATAAGCATAGGAATTTGTCGTTCATAAGAGGCTATGGATTTCCCCATTATGCCAATCGTCTGTGGCTTACTCCATCCTGTGGAACGTTGCATCATACTGAATAGAATTGTTGTCCTAGCCCTAGAGGAAGATTTCCAATCTTTCCATTTCATATACAATTCTTCATTTGTACTATCTTCCTTGTGAACTTTACCTAAGGCTTCTTCTAACCGTTTAGGCTCATCTACGATCAACAGTCCCTGTTCTAGATAGGAAAGAATAGAACATGATTCCTCTGCACTATCAGCATGGATAGGTAAAATCATACATTCCTCAGTTTCCCCCATAGAGCGTTGCGTATCCACATTAAACTGACGCATCGTATCAATGGTATCGTCGAAAAATTCAATACGATAGGGAGATTCACATTGAATCGGAAATATATCTACAATATCTCCACGCACACTAAAATGACCACGATATTCCACCTGATCCACTCGTTCATATCCAATTTGTACAAACTGCTCCAATAGCTTATGCTGTTCAACATCTTGCTCTACCTGTAAGGTTATCATATGGTCAAGTACTGTCTGTGGTGGTTCCACGAACTGACTGGCCTCCTCTACGGTAGCTAGCACAATCACTTGCTTTCCTAACGCTAGATTACCTAGGGCCTCCATCCGTTTTGCCTGTGTATCTAAACTTTTTGCCGTCCACTGTGAAAGTGAGCGATCTACGATAGGATACGACAATACCTTAGCTTGGAGTAACAAGCATTGTATGTCTCGTTCCCACATCTCCTTATGCACTTTATCATGCGTTACAATCAACGTCGGTCTCTGTGCATCGTGGAGCATAGCTTGGCTATAGATAAAAGATTTCTGAGAACCGCCTAAGCCATAGATTTGTGTAGCTCCTTTTCTATAAAAGGCATCTATGGTATCTTTCATTGTTCCTTCTATATCTAATAAAGGTTTATATGTCATAGACATATACCAGTTCCTTTCTTATTAATCATGATTCTGTAGCCCTAGCTACATTGACATAGTTATTTCCTTAACATTATATACACTTCATACATTATATACACTTCATACATTATATACTCATAATAAAATGTATGGAATGCAAGAAAAGGGCTATAGTTATCTATAGCCCCCTATCATTATTCTAAGTTTTCTTTAATCGCCGTATTTGTGGATTCTTCAATATAACGAAGGACTGCATATATCAGATAAGCACCTACAGTAATACCGAAGAAAAAGGCTTTAAAAATTTCTTTACTCCAACGTGTTTCTCGTAAGCCAGAAACCGCAGATACTAAAAAGTTCAAATCTGTAGCTTTCATAGCAACCTCCTTCTATTTGTAAATATACAAAAAAAGCGAATATGACTATTCGCTTATCTTCAAAATTGGTGCGGGAGAAGGGACTTGAACCCCCACGCCAATGGCGCCAGATCCTAAGTCTGGTGCGTCTGCCAATTCCGCCACTCCCGCATAAGATGGTGACCCAGGAGGGATTCGAACCCCCGACCTTTTGATTCGTAGTCAAACACTCTATCCAGCTGAGCTACTGAGTCATATTAAATTGAGTTGGCAGGGGCAGTAGGACTTGAACCCACAACCAACGGTTTTGGAGACCGCTACTCTACCAATTGAGCTATACCCCTATCTTTACGACTTAATCAGTATAACGTAAAGTTGATACTTTGTCAAGTGATTCTTGTAGCAGAACCAAGGTATTTAGCTGGGCTAGCATTCGCTAGCCCCCGCTAATATAAATCAGCAACTTCCTATCCTTCCAGGCCGTTTCCAGCCAAGTACTTTCGGCGTTT
>CAUQUX010000075.1:0-6431 GCA_963521235.1 uncultured Veillonella sp.
CCACTGGAGTACTGACCTTACTTGGCTGTACTTCCACCTGCGTGTCAATGACAGGAGTGCTCGCGGTATTCTCTGTTTCATGTTGTGATAGCCACCAATGTGTTGCCCCTATGATTCCTACTAGTACAATAGCTAAGACAGCCCGTTGTGCATAAGACACAATAGAAGGTTTGCCTTCATTCATCTGTTTCATCTCTGCTTGTGCTAGGAACAAGTGAAAGTTGCCTTTCACACTTCCTTTGTTAGCATACGATGTAGCTGCTGCATCTAACCAAGCACGAACCATGCGAATGCGTTTTTCCATAGGTGTTGTTACAGGTTTCATACATTCCTCCTTTCATAACTATATAATCGTAGCTAGAAAGAAAAAAGTGAACCATTTTTTTACTATCTTTACTATTATACCAACGAACCGCTATTTTGCCTATTTTTTTCTACTAACTTTCTCTATACTACACCATTTTTTTAAGATTTTAATGAAGAATCGCTTTCAATGCGATTCATTTTCATCATAGTTCGCCAGATATCTCAATCTATGCTATACTTATTCATAGCATGTAAGGAGGTTCCTTATGGACATATTAATTAATGTAGGGATTTCATTCCTTGTGGGCCTGATTTCCCTAGTTCTTATACTCAAGATTGAACCACACAGCCATCATGTGCTAAGTACATCTGGCCGCATCAATCGGTTTCAATTTATTATAAGCATATTATTTCTATCTGCTACCATGCATATCTTTAATATGTTTATCCAGCAACTATTAGCAATTGTCATCATTCTACCCGCCTATTATGGTATCAAGGCATTAGCCTATGCAGGGTATATTCTACTACTACCCTTCTATTACACCTTATACATCCGTCGTCTCAATGACATTGGATTACCGGGTCGCTTTATCGGCATCTTAATGGGCATGTATATGTTATGTACAAATCTATATATCCCATTAAAAAATATATACATCTTACATCTTATTATCGTATTCATCCTCCATGGATTTCTCGCATGTTTCCCTGGTTCCACTGGAAATAATCGGTACGGCGCTCCTAGTCGTTGGCCAAGTAAAAATAAGAAAGGATAGTCACTATGGGATTCTTCGATTGGTTCACTCAAACCCCAGACCACATCATAAGTTATGCCCCTGGCGGTCATACATTGCAAGTTAAAATTACTTACAACACAGAAACTGGCCTCTTCACCTATCGAGGTCGCTATGGTACACGGGCCAAGTTTTACGATACAGATATTGATCATATCGACAACAAAGAAGTGAGCCGTACCCATCGAGTCTTACTCATTCAAGGTCAAGACACCTGTCTTGCCACATTAGATGTGCTGACTAACTTAGTGAATGATAATTTACAAGCTTGGATTGAATCACGTGGCACTGTAGCTTACGATTATGATCAACAACAGCGTGGATTATGGGTCAATACTGCCGCTGTGAAAGCCGCCATCGATGCAGGCCCACCGATAGAAACAAGCTCCATCGAAGTGGAAGATATCCCCCATACAAGCCCATCTGATACAATACCACTACAGGATGACCCTATTCTTCGTATCAAACAGCTAAAGGAACTCCTCGATATAGGTGCAATCACTGACGAAGAATTTAAACAGAAAAAAGAAGAATTATTAAACAAAATATAAACGTCAAAAGGACTGTCATCAGTGTCTCTTTCACTGGAACAGTCCTTTTCTGTATTGTATTCAAAGTTCTCTTCTTTAGGGCTTTCCTATGTCGATATATTTCCTACTAACCACTCTAATTCGGATGTATCGCTGACACCCTGAATCCATAACAGGAAATATTCATTTTTCTCTTATTAAGGCATGACAATGCCATCAACTAAGTCCGACACATGGTTGATATGTTGGCTTTCACAGTATGCACTCATTTCACTAGCGATGATGCCAATAGCACGTGGGTCTACCATCGTAGCCGTCCCCACAGACACGATGTCAGCTCCTACCAGCATAAACTCTAACGCATCTTCACCTGTCATTATGCCGCCGCCTCCCATAATAGGGATATCAACCGCCTGTGCTACTTGATGTGTTAAACGCAATGCCACTGGTTTCACCGCTGGACCAGACAAACCTCCATAGATATTCCCCAATAATGGTTTACGAGTCCGTAGGTTGACCGACATACCTAACAAGGTATTGATCATGCTAATACCATCTGCCCCCGCTGCTTCTACAGCGCGGGCAATCTCTACGATATCCGTTACATTCGGCGAAAGTTTCATAATCACAGGCAAGTCTGTATGTGCTTTTACCGCTTTACATACTTCAGCCGCACTGTCCGCCTGTACTCCAAATGCCATGCCTCCGCATTTTACATTAGGACAGCTGATGTTGACCTCTAAAGCTGCTACACCTTCCACAGTCAATGTGTTTGCCATATATTCATACTCTTCCAATGTATTACCAGAGATATTGGCAAAAATTGGCACATCATATTGCTTTAAATTTGGTAATATATCTGCTACGAATGCTTCTGCTCCTGGGTTCTCTAATCCAATACAGTTCAACACCCCAGATGGTGTTTCAGCAATACGAACACCGGCATTACCAGGTCGTGCCGTCGGTGTTAAGCCTTTTACCGAAATCGCTCCTACCTCTGTATTTAGATCTAAGTATCCATCGTATTCTAAGCCAAACCCAAAGGTGCCTGATGCTGCTACAATAGGGTTTTTCATGGAGATACCGCAGAACTCCACTGCTAATTTAGGATCTACAGTAGCCATTAAAAAAACACCTCCTCAGCAGGGAATACAGGACCATCCTTACATACTTTATAGCGTGTACCACTTTTACCTTCACAGGCACAGCCCACACAACCACCAGTGCCACAGCCCATCCGTTCCTCTAAGGACACTTGGCATGGAACCTTCATTTGCTCAGCTACAGCGGCTACGCCTTTCATCATTGGTGTTGGTCCACAGGTTAACACTGCGTCAAACTGTTCTTCTTTCATGAGTGTTTCCATCACAGTCGTAGGATACCCTTTTGTTCCCAAGGAACCATCATCAGTAGTGATATGTACTGTAACAGGACTATCTTTGAATAAATCAGCCCAGAAAGATTCACTAGCATTGCGGAATCCTAAGATGACATGCGCTTCTTGACCTGGTTGCAATCGATCAGCAATACATAGCATAGGTGCGATGCCCACACCGCCACCAACTAATAACATACGGTCTGCTGTTGTAAAAGGTTGGCCTAACGGTCCCAAGCAATCTAAGGTATCCCCTTCTTGCAATTTGGTCATTATCTCTGTACCTTTACCTACCACTCGATACAATAAGTCAATGGTACCTGCTTCGGCATCAAAACCAGCATAGCTGATAGGTCGGCGTAACAAGGGAGCTGTGCCCCCTGTGACGCGAACATTACAGAATTGTCCTAATTGTGCTTCTTTTGCTTGTTTGGGTGCATATACGGAAACTCTCCATACATCACTACCTATTTGGGTGTTATGAATCACTCGACCCATTTCTACATATCCACTCATTTATGATTACTCCATTTCATAACAGTACGCCATCGCAAGCTATCTTAATGAATATATAGGACACTCGTTATGAGAAAATCCGTATACCCTCGTGTATACTATTACCCTAGTACCACTCCGTCTTTCATGACAATTTGTCCATCGACTACTGTTAATTTTGCTTTACCTGTTAAAGCCATTCCATCAAACGGGCATGATTTGCCACGAGTGTAGAATGCATTTCTATCTACCGTCCATGTTTCGTCTAAGGAAAGTACTGAAATATCTGCCGGTTTACCCACTTCCAGTACGCCACCATCTACTCCGATTAATTGAGCTGGTTTTGTACTCATCAAGTTGATGATTTCGTCAATGGTTAACACACCTGTTTTTAGCACATGTGTAACTACTGCTCCGAATGATGTTTCTAATCCTGTGAAACCATTCGCTGCACAACAGAACTCTACATCTTTTTCTTCAAAGGCATGTGGTGCATGGTCTGTAATAATAGCATCAATGGTGCCATCTTTTAAGGCTTCCAACAATGCTTGACGATGATCTTCCGAACGGATTGGTGGCGCCATTTTAAAGTCTGGATTATAGTCTCTTAAATATTCATCTGTGAATACTAAATGTTGGCTTGTTACTTCACAAGTCACTTTGATTCCTTTTGCTTTCGCACGGCGTACTTGATCGACAGCTTCTTTTGTACTTACATGGGCAATATGGATATGTCCACCAGTCATGTCTGCAAGCATAATATCACGAGCTACCGCTAGATCTTCGGCTACCGCCGGACGACCTTTTACGCCCATTTCATAGGAAACGATACCTTCATGCATATGGCCTTCACAAGTTAAACTACATTCTTCTGCATGGTCTACTACCATTTTTCCAAACATAGATGAATATTCTAAAGCACGACGCATGAAAGCTGCACTTTCTACATAATGTCCATCATCAGAGAAACCTACTACACCAGCTTCCGCCATGTCACCCATTTCTGCCAATTCTTTTCCTTGCAAGCCTTTAGACACAGCGCCCATAAAATCTACTTTTACAACGCCTGTCAATTCAGCTTGTTTGCGTAAACCACGTACCAATGGAGCATTATCCACAACAGGATTGGTATTTGCCATCGTTACAACGCGTGTAAATCCACCTGCTGCTGCCGCTTGCGTACCACTGTGAAAGTCTTCTTTTGCCTCTTGTCCAGGTTCACGTAAATGCGTATGAATATCGATTAAACCAGGAGCTACAATCAAGCCCGTTGCGTCATATACTTCTGCTTGGTCTGCTTGTAAGTTTTGTCCAATCGCAGCAATTACACCATTTTCTACTAGAATATCTGCTACTTCATGTTGTCCTTTTGCCGGGTTAACTACCGTACCATTTTTAATCAGCAAGCTCACTACCGTCACCTCCGATAATTGTTAAGTATAATATTGCCATACGGATGGCTACACCATTTCGTACTTGTTCTTGAATGACAGATGCATCACCATACGCTACATCTGGAGCGATTTCAAGGCCTCGATTCATCGGTCCTGGATGCAATACTAGTACATCTTCTTTTGCATTGGCTAATACATCTTTATTAATACCAAAGATGCGTGCATATTCACGATTACTTGGATAGAGTGCAGAGTGAATCCGTTCTAATTGGATACGCAACACGTTGACAACATCTGCATCCTTGACAGCCTCACGCACATCGTGATGTACAGTGACACCCAGTTTTTCTAATTCTGGATATACCAAGGTACGTGGACCTGCTAAATGTACATCAGCACCCATTGTTTTTAAACCATAGATATTAGAACGCGCTACGCGACTATGCATAATATCGCCAACAATCACAACTTTTAAACCTTCCAAGCTAGGTTTATGTTCTAAGATTGAATATATATCTAACAAGGCTTGCGTTGGATGTTCATGAGCTCCATCACCAGCATTGATAATAATTGGATCTACACATTTTGTGGCATATAAAGGAGCTCCTTCTTCACTAGAGCGCATTACGATGGCGTCTGTTCCCATATAAGACATCGTTAATAATGTGTCACGGAAACTTTCACCTTTTGCCATAGAGCTACCACTTTTTGAAATGTTGATAACATCTGCTCCTAAGTATTTACCCGCTAATTCAAAAGAACTTCTTGTACGCGTACTATTTTCCATAAATAAGTTAATAATTGATTTCCCTTTTAACAGTGGATGTTTTTTATTGTCTGATAAGACAATTTTTTTCATTTTTTTAGCTACACGTAAAATGAGTTCAATTTCTTCTTTGGACCGTCCTTGCAGTCCTAATAGGTGCTTACCTTTTAAGCTGACTTCTCCCATCATAGCCTCCTTTGTAGTACTTCTATTACACGCAAAAAGACCTCTTACCCTAAGGCAAGAGGTCGCATAGTTATAGTGATTCTATTAGAGTTCACCTATAGATACCTATCGGTATTCTCTACTACGTTCCCTTACTAGCCTCACAGGACTAATTTAAAAGGTTCAAATTACGCTCTTCGGTCTCTCGTACCGATTCATTAAGCTTAATACACATTATATAGTAAGGTTGTGCAAACGTCAAGAGATTTCTACACATTTTATACTATCTATAAATAGGCCAGTAAAAACACCTGTAAAGTGAAAAAAGACTACTATTTCTAGCAGTCCTTTTCGGAGTGTTATTATATTGCAACCTATTATCTAGGTAGAAAACTTATAGTTTAGCCACAACTTCTTCAACAAATGCTTTTGCATTAGCTAAGTCGTTTTCATCAGGATGAGATGCCGCTTGTGCATGACGTGCATCACGTTCAGGGCTTTTACCATGGTTATGACCTTCTGGGAACATTTTATACATCATTTCAATCACTTTTGGATCTACTTTACCTTGGCATTTGAAGTAACCTACTGGTGTTTGACCAT
>CAUQUX010000076.1:0-6372 GCA_963521235.1 uncultured Veillonella sp.
AACAAGTAGAACAGCAAAGCCAAGTGGCATGGACACAGCATTTATTAGATTGGTATGATGTGCATAAGCGTGAATTGCCTTGGCGTGAAAGTAAAGACCCCTATCGGATTTGGGTGTCGGAAGTGATGTCTCAACAAACTCGAATTGAGGCGATGCGTCCTTATTTTGAAAACTGGGTAATACAATTTCCAACTTTGGAAAGTTTAGCTAGCGCGGAAGAAGATACAGTGGTCCGAGCTTGGCAAGGATTGGGGTATTATTCTAGGGCTCGCAATTTGCATCAAGGCGTGAAAGAAGTGGTAGAAACCTATGGTGGGCAGGTACCACGCACACGAAAAGAAATGGAATCTTTAAAAGGCGTAGGCTCCTATACAGCAGGAGCAGTGCTCTCTATTGCCTATAACCTTCGTGAACCTGCTGTCGATGGGAATGTACTCCGAGTCTATGCTCGCCTGTACAATATCCATGAAGATATTTTAGGTACAGTAGGTAAAAAAGTGATTACTACGTTAGTAGAAGAGACCATGCCCTACGATCGACCAGGCGACTTCAACGAAGCCCTCATGGATTTTGGTGCCTCCATTTGTATTCCTAAAACACCTCGTTGTGAATCTTGCCCATTAGTACAGGATTGTGAAGCAAAAGCAGCAGGAACAGAGCAACAATTGCCTATACGGATTAAGAAAACAAAGGTGCAATCTGTCCAATTATACGTAGGGATTATTTCTACAGTAGATGGGTACTACCTATTGCATCGAAGACCCAAAGAAGGTTTGCTGCAAGGCATGTGGGAATTTCCAAGCGTAGAAGGTGGTACATCAGAGAGTCGCAAAGTAGAATTAATTGAGGGGTTGCAATCCATTGGGGTTACCGTCACTATGGAACGACCTATGGTAAAGGAAGTGACCCATATATTTAGCCATCGCAAATGGGCGATGAAAGGCTATCGAGGAGAAGCGACAGAGGTGGTAATAGATGTGCCGAATGCAATTGTGCTGGAAGGTGATGAAGCAGTGCAACAAGCGGTAGCAGAAGGTCAGATTATTCCTCTGAAGGAGGATTGGATTCTCTGTCGTAAAGAAGCCTTTCACGTCTTACCTTGGGCAGGGCCTCATGGTAAATTCATTGATCTTTGTTAATCTATACCGAGGAGTGATATAGATGAGAATATATATATTCATAGGCATCCTAGTACTGGGAATGATTATTTTGGGAGCTATCACAGGATACTGGGTAGCCTTATTTAGAAACGGTTCGAAACGAAAGGGACTAATCTATGGTGGTGTACTGGGGTTAGCCCTTGCCGTGGGAACGATTGTCCTACAACGCCTTATGTACAGCATCCATGATGGCATGGTGATGGATTTAGTGCGCCCGGTTCTAATCGAACTAAATGGATTAGTCGTGGCACTGTTCGGCACCGTTGCAGTATTGACTATCTTCGGCATATTCTATGGACTTATGTGTTTGGGGGCTCGCTCTGACAGCAGGAATAGCCCTATGGATGAATCACGGCGGAATTTTTTTAAACGCACCGCCGTAGTGGTACCTGCTGTAGTAGGTGTCACAGGATCAGTGGCGGCCTTTCAAGGGAATGGTGAACTGCAACTACGCAAGATACAATTGGCCTTGAAAGATAGACCAGAGGTGCTGAAAGGATATAAAATCGGACAACTTAGCGATGTTCATATAGGGCCTTTCATTGGCATGGATAAACTGAAAGAAATGGTGGATGCCATTGCTAGTGAACATCCGAATCGACTAGTAATCACTGGAGATTTAATCGATGATTTGGGGTATCTTGATGAAGTGGCAGATTATCTAGATAGGCGTGTGAAAGATTTTCCTGATGGCATTGATTATATTTTAGGAAATCACGAATACCGCGTCGATGTAGAGCGTGTGTGGAAGCGGTTACGCCAAACGAAGATGCACATGTATCGTAATAGCCATCAGCAGATATTGGATGGACCTCGCCCTGTATACCTCGTGGGAATGGATTACCACTTTAAAGATGATGTGCAAGAGGAAAACGTACGCTTGTTGGACAAAGCCATGAAAGGCATGCCCGACAATGCCTATCCTATCTTGCTAGCACATCATCCTAACTTTATCCCTGAAGCATTTCGTAGACATATCCCATTAACCTTATCTGGACATACCCATGGAGGACAGATTAATCTATGGGGTGTGAACCTAGTGCCGGTGTATAAGCCGTATTGGAAAGGACTGTACGAAGAACAGGGACTATTTGCCTACGTGAGCCGAGGGTCGGGACATTGGTTCCCTGTGCGGTTGAACTGCGCTAGAGAGGTGACGGTGTTTACGATTTTGTAAGTGAAAAAGCAGAACCCCCACAGCTGGAACTGTGGGGGTTCGTTGTCCCGATGGACTTAATCAACGTTTATATCCATAGTATATCACACCTATAGAAGCTTGTCATCTATATGATAGGAACTTAGGTGCGATAAAAATGTTGAAAATAATATATTTACACCCAAATAAATAATACCCATTATCATAAATATAAATGATAACAAAGGTAATAGCTAATTCTTTCATACTTTGAAAGACATAATTAAAAATTTATATTGAGAAATAATATCATTTGTGATATAGTATAGATAAGTAAGACTCATGGAATTTTTAATTTAGGGATAGTACGGAGCATCCCATATGTTTAGTAAGGGAGGAAAGACCATGAAAGAATTTAAATTATGGCGGTTGTTCATTGTGTTTGCCGTTTGTATTATGGCTATTGCAGGCTGTGGAAAACAAGCGGATACGGTACAAGATGATAAGCCATTACAAGTGGTAACTACTACAACAATGATCACAGATTTGGTACAAAAAATTGGTGGTGACCATGTAACAGTACAAGGGTTGATGGGTGCTGGGGTAGACCCACATTTATACCAAGCTAGTGCTGGTGATGTATCTACCTTACAAAAAGGCGACGTAATCTTCTTGAATGGTATTCATTTAGAAGGTAAAATGGGTCAAGTATTCCAAGAATTGAAAAAATCCAACAAAACAGTAGTGGAAGTGTCTAAAGATATGGATCCATCCACATTGTTAGCCTTTGAAGAAGAAGGCCCAGATGCAAAAGACCCTCATATTTGGTTCGATGTACAAAACTGGAAATTAGCGGCAAAAGTGGTAAAAGACACATTGGTAGCGAAAGACCCTAAACATGAAAAAGATTATGTTGCCAATTACGAAGCATACATGAAAGAATTAGATGCAGCAGATCAATATATTAAAGATAGAACGAAAGAAATTCCTGAACAATCTCGTGTATTAGTTACAGCGCATGATGCATTCCATTACTTTGCTCGTGCTTATGGATTTGAAGTAAAAGGTTTACAAGGTGTGAGCACAGCTACAGAAGCGGGCACAAAAGATATGAACGACTTAGTACAATTTATTGTAGACCACAAAATCAAAGCTATTTTCGTAGAATCTTCTGTTCCTCATAAAACAATCGAAGCTGTACAAGAAGCATGTAAAGCTAAAGGTTGGGACGTGGCTATCGGCGGTGAATTATATTCCGATTCCTTAGGTTCTCCTAACACAGAAGGCGGCACTTACATTGGTATGGTCAAAGCTAACATCGATACAATTGTAGGCGCTCTTAAATGATGAGTGACAACAAGTGTATTCTGAAAGTAGATCACCTGTCTGTAGCCTATGATGAGCAAGTAGTGCTAGAAGATATATCCTTTCAGATTGAGCAAGGAACGATGACAGCCATAGTTGGCCCCAATGGTGCTGGCAAATCCACATTGGTGAAAGCCATCTTAGGGCTCGTGCCATTAGTAGAAGGAACGATTGAGTTAACAGTAGATACGAAGCCTGTCTCCGCTTATGGAGGGGCAAAGAACAATAGTATCTATAACCATATTGCCTATGTGCCACAAACATCGACGGTAGATTGGGATTACCCAATCACCGTCTTTGAAGTAGTGTTGATGGGCACCTATCGTAGACTAGGATGGTTTACACGCCCAGGGAAACGAGAAAAAGAAGAAGCAACAAAAGCCTTGCAAACGGTAGGTATGTTAGACTATGCACAGAGGTCTATAGCACAATTGTCAGGAGGACAACAACAACGCGTATTCCTAGCTCGCGCCTTAGTAGAAAATCAAGATGTGTATATACTTGATGAGCCTTTCAAAGGTATCGATAAGACGACAGAGGCGGTACTCGTGAAGATTATGAAAGACATGCAAGCATCGGGAAAAACCTTGCTAATCGTGCATCATAATTTACAAACTTTGGAAGCGTATTTTGATCAAGTTCTCTGCATCAATCGCAGATTGGTGGGCATGGGTCCAGTTCGTGACATAGTGGGATCCCCTATCCTAGATGAGACATATTCATACTAGGAGGCACCATGGAATTATTACAACAATATACATTTCAAATCGTAGCACTGGGGACGGTGATGTTAGGCTTGGTATGTGGCGTCATAGGAACCTTTGCAGTATTACGCCAAGAAAGCTTACTAGGCGATGGCGTAGCCCATTCCACACTACCTGGGGTAGTGGCAGGATTTCTTCTAACAGGCGTGAAAGACACTACAGTATTATTATTAGGTGCGATTTGCACGGCCTGTTTGTCAGAATGGATTATGTATAAAACATCCCAAAAAGGAGTTCGTTTTGATGCAGCCTTAGCTACGATTTTAGCAGCTTTCTTTGGATTTGGTACAGTATTATTGACGCGAGTACAGTCTATGGAAAATGCTGGACAGGCAGGTCTGAATACGTTTATCTTTGGACAAGCCGTAACCATGATGCAAAGTGACATTTGGGTAATGGCTATATGTGGTACTTGTATTGTAGGTGGGGTTATATTACTTTGGAAAGAATTGAGTCTTACCGTATTTGACCCTATTGAAGCCCAGTTGATGGGCATCCCCGTATCAAAGGTGCGATTTTTTTATCGAGCGGCGCTCGTAGTGACTATTGTGATAGGCATACGGACCGTGGGCGTTATTTTAATTAGCTCCTTGCTGATTGGTCCAGCTATGATTGGTCGTCAATGGACCCATTCTTTACGGACCTTGGTGATTATCGCTGCCGTTAGTGGCAGTATAGTCGCCTTTATGGGCACGTTTGTGAGCGCCTTGTGGGGTAATCTTCCTACAGGTCCCATCATCATTATTGTCATGACCGGTATGATCTTGTTGAGTTTGGCTTTAGCTACTGGTAAACGCCTCGTAAGGAGGTGTGTAGGATGAGTCATATCTTAGAAATTTGGGCGATTGCTACAGTGACTGGTATCAGCTGTAGCCTCATCGGTACATTTTTGGTATTGCGCCGATTATCTATGATGGTGGACGCTATCACACATACTGTTTTTTTAGGTATTGTATTAGCCTTTTTGGTGACAAAAGATTTGAACTCGCCTTGGCTTATCATTGGTGCTACCGCTATGGGGGTAGGGACGGTGTATGCCGTAGAGTGGATGCAGCGACGTCGGTATATACGACCAGATGCAGCCATTGGCATTGTATTTCCTTTCTTATTTGCCCTAGCCATTGTATTAGTTACCTTATTTGGTAAGCATATACATCTCGATGTAGATACGGCGATTTTAGGGGATTTAGCCTTTGCTACCTTCCAGCGATTTACGGTAGATGCCTATGACTTAGGACCTATGTTGCTATGGATTGGTATCTTGGTGTGTGTGATTAATGCAGTTGGTATTGCACTGTTTAAGAAAGAATTAATTCTTACCACTTTTGATCCAGTATGTGCTAAGGTGTATCAAGCGATGCCTATGGCAGTGTCTTATGGACTGATGACGTTAACCTCTTTAACTACAGTGGCATCCTTCCAAACAGTAGGAGCTATCTTGGTAACGGGTTGTATGATTGGGCCACCAGCGACAGCATTTATGTTAGCTCGTTCTGTGAAAGCCATGATTTTGATCAGTGCATGTATATCTACTATAGCGGCAACCATTGGGGTGGCATTATCCTTCCTGTGGGATGTATCCATCGGAGGTATGATAGCGACGATTATAGGTTGTATCTATGGACTGGTGTGGATCTATAAATATGGTAGAACCAATGCATAATGTACGTGCGTGTATATACTAGTATGATACAAATATAAAAGGACGGAAGTAGATTTTTGAAAATCTACTTTCGTCCTTTTTTATCTGTGTATCAATTTATGTTGTAAAGCAACTGAATGATATGTTTTATACATAAAAAAAATATACCTTGGGGAAATGGCTATTGCTGTCCCTAAAAAATATATGATAGAACCCCTTTATTGTTTTTTGTAAGTGATATACCCTTTTATAGGGCTCTATAATAAATGTTGGGGCTACTCATATAAGAGTAGTCGCCAACATTTT
>CAUQUX010000077.1:0-6119 GCA_963521235.1 uncultured Veillonella sp.
ATATTTTTATTATACTTTGAAACTTAAATTGTGAAAAGGTAGTTTGTACTACAACGCCAATTTTTTCCACGAATTGAATATTTTTGGCATCTTCTTCTGTTTCCACAATAATCCCTTTATTACCTGCCCACAAATTGATACTCTTTACTTCTGGATGTTTCTTTTCTCCCAAGATAATGAGAGTAAGCCCTTCATCCACCACTGACTTCGCATCTCTTTGTGCTTTTTGCACATGAGGACAAGTTGCATCTATGACTGGCAAACCTCTAGATTCTGCTTCTTCATAGATCTCTGGTCCTACCCCATGGGAACGAATGATGATAGTTCCTGTTTCTACATCGCTCAGTTCATTAATGGCATAAACACCATTATCTTCTAAACGTCCTACCACTTGAGGATTATGAATAATAGGACCTAATGTATAGCTCACATCTTTTGAGTCTGCTGCTTTTTCTGCCATCGTAACAGCACGCTTTACGCCGTAGCAAAAGCCACAATTCTCTGCTAATCGTATTGTAAACATAGTATTCCCCTATTTATACTTACCTGCTTTATATTCATCAATCATAGTTTGGATAGCTGTTTTTACCACATCATTCACTTCTGCAATGGCCTCTACAGTTGCTTTTGCTTTTGCCACTGCAATCGGTTTTCCAATAATAACAGCCACTTCACCACGAATCATTTTGTCACTTCCTACGATGGCCACTGGTACCACCGGTACGCCTGTACGCAATGCCATAGAGGCAACGCCATCGTGAAAGCGTCCTAAGGTATCACCCTTTTGTCGTGTCCCTTCTGGAAAAATGCCAAGCATTAAATTATCTTTTAACAAATTCATAGCATGGCGAATCGCTAACTTATCCACGCCACCACGACGTACTGGAAAAGCACCTAGCCAAGTGCATACAAATTTAGAAATAGGATTTCTAAATAATTCTTCTTTTGCCATAAAGTTCACATGACGTGGCAATGCAAAACCACATAAAGGGGGATCATTATTACTCTTATGGTTTGGAGAAATGATAACGGGACCTTCTTTAGGTACATTCTCTTTACCATACACTTTCGTTCTATACCACCATCCATAGACGATAGTAAACGCAGAACGCCATAAGCATTCAGAAAATTTATCCATGATGGCCTCCTAATTCTGCTTTACGAATTAAGTCGATAAGCGTTTGTACCGTTTCTTCAATGCTAAGATGATCTGTTTCTACAACCACCGCATCCTCTACGCATACTAGAGGAGATTCTTTTCGATTCATATCCATGGCATCCCGCTCTGCTACAGTACGACACACCTCTTCTAAGGAGATATTCTCAGAGTCTTTCAGCTCCAACCAACGTCTGTGTCCACGTGTCTCAACCGATGCTGTTAAATAGACTTTCAGTTCCGCATTAGGTAATACAACGGAACCAATATCTCTGCCATCCAGAATCACACCGCCCGCTGATGCCATGTGACGTTGCATTTCTACTAACTTAGTACGCACGGCTTTTTGGGCAGCCACTTGAGACACATGACTTGTTACATATTGTGTACGGATATCTTGGGATACATCTATTCCATTTACCCATACAGATAAACCCGTTTCTTCTACACGTAGTTCTAGTTGAATCTTAGACAAGGCAGCTTCTACTGCGTCTACATCATCAATAGATATACTCGCATTCAGCAGTGCCCAAGTAATACCACGATACATAGCTCCTGTATCAATATATAAATAGCCTAATTTCTTGGCTACTACTTTAGAAATACTACTTTTACCTGCACCAGCAGGACCATCAATGGCTACAGAAATTCGTCGATTCATATTAGACTCCTCCTTCTGCTGCATGAGTGGCAGCTACGTAAGCCGTGGAAAAAGCAACTTGCAGATTATAGCCCCCTGTGAACGCATCCACATCCAAGACTTCTCCTGCTATGTATAAACCATGCACCAGTTTCGATTGCATTGTTTTAGGGTCTACTTCTTTTACAGAAACACCACCAGCCGTCACAATCGCCTCTGCTATAGGACGAGGTTTATGTACAGTAAGTTGCATGTGTTGTATCGTATCCACTAATCGCAAGCGCTCCTCTTTTGTAATATCATGAATGGCTTTCGTTCCTTCCAATTCTGCTAGTTGACATATAACAGGAATTAACTTAGAAGGCAATAAACCTTTTAGTACATTGATTAGTTGCTTGTTTTGAGATTCACTGAAATCACGCTGTACCCGCTTATCTAAGACATCTCTAGTTAATGCTGGTTTTAGATTAATTTCAATGATAATGGGAGCTACCTTTTTCTTCAATAATTTGGTCACTGTATGAGAGGCTGATAAAATAATAGGACCTGTTACCCCAAAATGAGCAAATAACATTTCTCCAAATTGTTTTGTCTGCACCTTGTTTTTCGCAATAATAGAAACTTCTACATTTTTTAAACTCAGCCCCATTAAGTCTTTCACCCAATGTTCTTTGGTTTCTAAAGGAATTAAAGATGGTCTCAATTCCACGATAGAATGTCCCACAGAAGAGGCTAAATCATAGCCATCTCCAGTGGAGCCAGTCAATGGATAAGACATCCCCCCTGTAGCAATAATGGCTGCATCGCAATCGTATGTGCCCTTATCCGTAATGACCCCTGTCACAACACCCTCTTGTACTCGTAACTCTTTTACCGTTTCTTCTAAGTGGAGCTGTCCACCTAATTTACGATACGTGTCTATAAAGGCATTGCGAACATCAGTTGCTTTATCGGATTCTGGAAATACACGGCCACCGCGCTCTACTTTTGTAGGAACACCCCAACTATTGAGCAAAGAAATCATATCTTCGTTGGTCCATTGTTGGTACGCACTATATAAGAATTTACCATTTCCAGGCGTTTGCTTAATAAAATCTTCTATAGGAGCCGCATTGGTCACATTACAGCGACCCTTGCCTGTAATCCCCATTTTAAGGCCCACCATTTTCATTTTTTCAATGATGCGCACGGACGCACCTAATTGTGCAGCTCGAACGCCAGCCATAAGACCTGCGGCGCCACCACCGATGACAATAATTTTTTTCATATGTACCCTTATTTTATAGCCTGTAATTGTTTCACTTCTTCACGCGTTAATTTACGGAACGCCCCACGTTTCAACCCCTTCAAATTCAATCCTGCATAGTTGATGCGTTTCAAATTATGAATAGAGTACCCAAAGTGTTCAAACATACGACGAACTTGACGATTACGCCCTTCATGAATGGTAATTTCTACAGTAGTAAGACCTGTTTTTCCATTAAATCCATAGTCTGTAATTTCGCAAGGCGCCGTCATACCATCTTCTAATTTGATACCTACCGCCAATTGTTCCAAATGCTCATCAAACACACGATCTTTTACTTTTACTTCGTAGGTTTTCATCACACCTTTTGATGGATGTGCTAAGTTTTGTGCCATAGCACCATCATTCGTCAACAATAACAAGCCTTCTGTATGATAGTCTAATCGGCCAACTGGGTAAATACGTGCCTTTACAGAGGTAATATAATCCATTACCGTTTTGCGTCCTTCTGGATCTGTAATGGATGTAATCACTCCTTTTGGCTTGTTGAAAATATAATATTCCAATGCCTCTGGCTCCAATAATTGTCCGTCCACTTTGACGCGGTCACGTGTAGGATTGACTTTGACTCCCAATTCTTTTACATATTTACCATTCACAAGTACTTTGCCAGAAGTAATTAATTCTTCCGCTTTTCGTCGCGATGCCACACCACAACGGGCAATATATTTTTGCAAACGTTCTAATTCCATATTATTCTCCTTCTATATGTATAGATAACCCCTCTGAAAGATTCATAGACTGTTGCAACTCTTCAATAGAATTGGCACCTACAGTCCTTAAAAAGTTATCCGATGTTCCGTATATCACAGGACGTCCGATTGTTTCTTTTCGTCCTAACTCCACAATCATGTCACGGGCCAACAATTGTTTTAATACTTTTTCACAGTTCACGCCACGAAACTCTTCCACTTCACCTTTTGTGATAGGCTGTTTGAAAGCAATTACCGCCAATGTTTCCATAGCCGCTCCAGACAATTTTTCATCCCGATGACGAATTTTCATAACAAATTCACTGCATTCTTGGGCACTCACTAGTTCTATGCCCGACGCACTTTTACGAATACGAATGCCTCGTCGCTCCTGAACCAAATTTTCTTCGTAAGCACTGACAACCTGTTCTACTTCTGGCACATAGACTTCAAAAATATCTGCCAATGTTTCCAACGTCAAAGGGGTAGCCGCTGCAAATAAAACAGCCTCTAACTGCTGAAATTCAATGCTACTCACAGCGCATCTCCTTCTTCTATACCTTCTACAATCACACTATACACATCGTGATTGCCCACAATAATCCGTAATAATTGACGTTTCATCAACTCTAATAATGCCAAAAATGTAACCACACTTTCTTCCTTCGTCTGTGCCTTAGCAAACAAATTGACACAGGGCACTTGTTGATGTCTCGTCACTAGTAATACATCTTCAATACCTTGTTCTAATGTATATTCTTCCCGTTCCATCATAACTTTAAGGGCTTCAACCTCAGGCCGATTATATCGTTCTTGCACTTTCTGAAAGCACGCCACTAAGGCATCCCACTCCACAGTGCAAACAAGATCTAATCCCACTTGACTAAGCTCTTCTGGTCTATTAAATACATAGGAACCATCGGACACGCGTTCTTCTAAGAGACCCGTTAATTCTTTAATGCGTTTGAACTCCACCAATCGATTCACCAATTCGTCTCGTGGATCTTCTGTATCAGTTTCATCCTTATGATTTATTTTAGGCAATAACAGGCGTGACTTAATCTGCAACAAAGTAGCTGCCATCACTAAAAACTCACTACTATAGGCAATATCAAATTGATTCCAAGTTTTTAATATGTCCATATATTGCGAGGTAATATGCACAATGGGAATATCGTATATATCAATCTGATTCTTTTCAATCAAATGCAACAAAAGATCCAAAGGGCCTTCAAAAATATCCAGTTTAAAATCGTAGGTATTCATGAAAACTCCTTTCTACCAAAAATAAAGGTATGGCTTTCACCACACCTTGTATGAAAAAATTGCATTTCCCATTAGAAACAGTTAGAATAATACATAGACATACCACGTATGTATCTATATGTATTATAAATGAAATGGGCAAAAATTGCTACACCCAGAAAGAGAGGCGACATTATGCATCGTCAAAGATGGAAACAGCTAGGACTGTATACCATCGTGTCCACCATCATCGCAGTGGCACTGTTTTATATCTATGAACCCATTACGTTGGGCTTTGACATAGAAGATATATTGACCTTATTCGTTCCCACTATTTTGGGGTTAACCGCCTTACAATATATCATTCGTAGTTCCCTTACCAAAAGCTATCTCATCGGCCATGGCATAGTAGGGCTCAGTTGGGGATTAACATTCCCGCTCTTGTTCCATTGGTCCTATGAAAAACCGTTTTATTTCTATGAATTCGCCAATGATTTTCTCTTTGGTCTTGTGCTTTTCTGTGGCCTTAGTGTCACCCATTATTGGTTACTACAATGGGGAAAAGCAAAACGGATATGGTCTGCTCTATACAGTATCCTTGATGTCCTGTTGCTCCTCATTCCAGCAGGTCAAATCGGATACTATCTATCCACTTGGCATTGCATTACGCCAGCTACCATGATGGCTCTATACCAAACCAATCCAGAAGAAGCCTTAGGCTTTGTCAAAAATATCATCGGTGTTGGTGGCATCGGCGGAGCTATCGTTGGCATCGTTATCCTACTAGGCCTCTTATATATGGCGAATAGGAAAGCTAACCTTACTTCCGAACCTAGTGTATTTCTTTCCTCCATCTTTGCACGGTATGACAAAGATGTACGTTGGATTCTTTCCATTGCACTCGTCATCTATGGTGGATATTACTTATTTCCACGCACAGATATCGTGAGTAATTGGTTGGAAGTTAGAGCATACATGAAAGAGTTGCAATCTTATAACGATAAGCATGTTAGTGTATTTAACAACTTACAATTAAGCACTACGGAAACAGCGGCGCAAAAAACTCCAGGTACTGTCATC
>CAUQUX010000078.1:0-6086 GCA_963521235.1 uncultured Veillonella sp.
CAAATTACATCATCCTATCCCCAAGGTACAGATATCTGTGCGTAAATGGTACACCGTACCATTTACGTCCACCATTGCGGGAACTATAAATACCGTTAGCCTTTTGTACAAGAAGAGATAGCTATGCGTAAATAGTGCATTATCGGGTCCACAAAATTACATTAGATATTTGTGAGGTAACTAATAAAAGCAAATAGAGGAACATTAGTATACTTGTCCTAATGTTCCTCTATTTTTATTTGTAAAACATATGTAAATTATCTATAATAAACTCATAAGAAAAATTATGCAATTACGGAGTTATACGATGATGGAATTAATTGATTATGTAATAGAACTAACAAATGAATATATGGAATCCATGTCAAAGGATGTTCGCAAAAAGTATGGTCAATTCTTCACAAGCAAAGAAACTGCTCTATTTATGGCATCACTTTTTGACTTACCATCATCTTGTAAGTCAATTTCTATTTTAGATCCAGGTTCTGGTTCTGGTATATTATCAGTGGCTGTTATTCAAAGGATACTTACGAATACAAACATCCAAAAAGTTTCTCTCACTTGCTATGAAACAAACGATGATATTTTACCGCTTCTTAAAAAAGTTATATCTTGGCTTCAAGATACAATCTCATTAGAACTGGATATTACAATTATCGAAGAAAACTATATTACTAGCCAGGCATGTCCTTATAACGGCAATCAAAACTCATCTATTTCTTGTCAAAAGTATGATATTGTCATCTGTAATCCTCCCTATTTAAAAATCGGTAAAAGTAGCGAAGAAGCCATGGCTATGCCTGATATTTGTTATGGAGCCCCAAATCTTTACTTCTTATTTATGGAGATGTCACGATTTAATTTAGTTAATAATGGTGAAATGGTATTTATTATCCCTCGTTCTTGGACATCTGGTGCCTATTTCAAAAAATTTAGAGAAAAATTTTTAAATCATATTGCTTTACTCAATATTCATTTATTCAATAGCAGAGATAAGGTCTTTGATACAGAAAGTGTATTACAAGAGACAATGATCATAAAGGCCAAAAATTCCATTGTTTCACCAGATTATATTACTATTTCTACGACCAATACAAATAAAGATTTTGCAAACAAAACTATTTTCAAAGCACCCTACCCTATGGTTGTATCAGATACTTCTAATTATGTCTATTTAATAACTGATGAAGCAGATGCTAATACTATCAAAACAATACATAAATGGAATGATACCCTACCCACACTAGGGTTAAAAATGAAAACAGGATTAACTGTTGACTTCAGAAATAAAGAGGTGCTTCGCTCTACAGCTGAATCAAATACTGTTCCACTTTTTTACCCACATCATATAAAAGAAGGGACTATTTCATTTCCTCTAGGAAAATTAAATGAGTATATTCTAGCAGAACAAAGTGGTTTATTACAAAAAAATAGAAACTATTTGTTCGTAAAACGATTTACCACTAAAGAAGAATCTCGCAGATTACAATGTGGTGTATATTTAGCAAAACATCATCCTTCTTATGAAACGATTAGTACACAAAATAAAATTAATTTTATTACTGGCGTAACAGAACTATCTGAGCCTATTGTATACGGATTATATGTTATAATGAACTCCACCTTATATGATCAGTATTATAGGATCTTAAATGGCTCTACTCAGGTAAACTCTACCGAAGTCAACTCTATACCGATGCCACCTTTACACTGTATTGAAACTATGGGGCAGGAATTACTCAATGCTTGTGATATGTCAGAAAAAACATGTGATGATATATTAAGGAGATATACTTATGACTAAAATAGAAGAAGCTAAAGAACTTTTACGAGAGTTAGATGTTCCTGTGCAGCAACAATCAGATTTATGTGCCTTAGTCATATTAGCATTAGCAGGATTACAACCCAATGATGAATGGAGTCTATCAACAAATCATTGGATTCGGATCCATGATATACTACACTTTATCAAGCAAAAATATGGCATTACCTATGCTGAAAATAGTCGTGAAACGATTCGTAAACAAGCAATTCATCACTTTAGGAATGCTGCATTTATTGAAGATAATGGTGCTCCCACTAACAGCCCTAATTATAGATATCGTTTGACAGAAGAAATGCTATCATTGCTCAAGTCTTATCAAACTATGCTCTGGAAGTCAGAAAAGCATACCTTCTTAGATAATCACAATAGCTTAATTAACTTTTATCGTTCTATAAAGATAATGGAGAAAATGCCAGTTAAAATAAATGGCAACGAGTTAACATTTTCTCCTGGAAAACATAATGAATTGCAAAAATTAATTATTGAAGAGTTCGCTCCACGCTTTGCGGAAAATGCAGAATGCTTATATGTAGGTGACACGATCCAAAAAGATTTAGTAAAAAATGGAACGATGCTAAGCAACCTTGGTTTCAACTTGACACTTCATGATAAACTTCCTGATGTCATATTATATGTAGAAGATAAAAATTGGTTATACTTCATCGAGGCTGTAACCTCTGTTGGTCCCATGAGCCCTAAACGAATCAAAGAGCTAGAATCCATGACTTCTAATGTTTCAGCTGGGAAAATATATGTAACAGCATTTTTAGACTTTAAAACATTCAAAAGTTTCTCAGAGGCATTAGCATGGGAAACAGAAGTTTGGATTGCCGATCTACCAGATCATATGATTCACCTAAATGGAGATAAATTCTTAGGCCCTTGCTAATATACGCTTTAACAATATAACAACAACCGCAAAAAGAGCACCTTCTTCTCTTAGGTAAACACTATAAACTACGGTTTACTCAGGAAGTATCGGTGCTCTTTTTTGTGTTAATTTACATTATCTACGCTGTATTCCACTTTCAATCTATCAATATGTATTATAAATTAAGTCGTTCTCGCATATCATCAAAATACTCTAATGCATTACTAATTTTAGCACTTGCCTCATGTAACAGAAAGTCTATACTAGTACCTTCTGATCTAGGTCCACTTAGATAAACTACGACCGTATAGCTCAAAAGTTGCAACTCTTCGTTAAATGCTACTACTCCGCCTTCGCAATGTGCATTCGCATCTTCTATCATCCTTTTGATATCGTAACTAGTTAAATATCTAGTATTCACTGGGTAAAACATACTGGCACCAATGTTAGAATCTTCATCTTCCAGAAAACAAACGTGCAGTGGGCCTCTAACAGCATGCATAACAACCCCTAATCCTTGTTCTCCCGTAGCCATTGTAAATCTATGAGGATGCTTACCATAGCGTCGTAATGTATCATCAATGGCGTCCATTACTGTTGTGCCAGGATTTTTATTCCATACGTCCAAACCTCGGTTTCTCATAATGGTTTCTAACGCTTTACGAAATCCATCAAATACATCCATAATGCCTCCTTATTTCCATAACTCATTCTTTGTAACAAGATTTACTGTACAAGCTAGGTTTTCCCTGCCTTCATCATTCAGTAAAACAAGCTTTCACATCTTCTCCAGCTTCGCAGAATACACTACGTAGCGATTCGCCTAACTTATCATTCTCTTCTAAAAATCCCCGTTTCAGTTGTAATATCATACAGAAACGTTTGACTTCTTCATGAAAATGCAAGCTACCTTCTCCTAATGCTTCGTTAACCATATCTAAGGTCTTTTGTCGTAACCACGGATGTATATCTCGATACGGAACGATATCATACAAAACTGCTTGTACTGTATCCTCATCAATTTCTTTCATATGAACCAACATAGAGTTTTCTTCTGTATAAGGTAAATCAAAGATAAGCCCTTTGTCTCCTGCTAGTTGTCCAAATTTTGTAAACGGATAATTATCAGCTTTGAACGCTTGCATATATACATCTAATAATGGTTTCTTTTTTCTATGATTCTGTGTCCCCACTATACCCCTCCTTATCACTCAATTAGTTTCAATACCCATTCTATGATTGACTATATTGACGTCGAATGTCTGGCATGATCTGTCTAATATCGGCAGTTATTTTATATAAGATGCCCATCACCAGTTCCCGTTGTCGTTCATCATCTACAGCAAGATCTCTCGAAAATGATACAACTACATCTAAGGTATTTCTACTTTCATTATGTTCAAGCTGTACATAATCAATACGTTGTCTGAAAGCTGATTGAATATCTCTAATGTTTCTAACATCAAATGTACCGTCCTGCATCACCCCCTCAAAGATGACTAGCACTTGGTCTTTTTCATTGTGAAAGCCGAGAATCCTTATCTCCTTTAGCCCTTCATCATCCACATAATCTGTGGAAATAAAATTAAAATCAGCCGCATATCCTGATGTAAACAGTTGACTATGCTCACCAAAAATTACTTTAATCTCTTCTAAAAAAGACAATTCCTTCCGATTCACCTCTTCTTCTAGTGTGTCCTTCGCTTCCTCCTCCAGCTCTTGTACTAGCATAGGCTCATCAGAAGATTTCTTACCAAACAAAAATTCTTTCAACCATGTCCACATAGGCTCTCCTTTCTCTCAACTTACTACAGGTACTACATCTATGTCAAGCACAAATTAATTTGTCATAAAAAATAGCTAAACATAAGCGTAATTAAAAATCAAGATAAATCTACACCATAAATTTGTCCTGTGTATAACACGCTTCATCAAAAGAGTACACGTAACGTAACCTATGGACTTCATAGTCAATAAATACATTGTGTTTCCAAGGATGACGCATATCAGGTATATATTGTCTCCTAGGCTTAGGTTTTTCTTCTAGATAATCAAAGTTTTTAGAATATGCTGTATTATGAGGAACTTTCTTTAATACATATAAAACCTCTTTGCAGGAAGCGTACAAAGTGCCATCTAAAGCTTTAATCACCAATACCTTTTGCGTTGGTTTTAGCACAGCTTGTTCACCATTTGTTTTTAAGAATTTGTAATACTCATTTTGGTAACTTATACAGTGACCATGATCTACAGTTCTTTCGCTTAATACGCTAAGTGCTAGATTAATATCTGCTGGTTCCATTGGCCCTTCAAAGACAGATGTGGTATCATTAAAAGAGCGAGCGAACTTAGCGTTAAAGTATGGAATAAATTCTTTGGTGAGGAATTCATTTGCTGTCTCAATGTCAGTAATGCCCCTTCTTCTAAATTCGACTGGTAATCGAGATTGAAGTGTTTGGAATAGGCGCTCAACCTTTCCTTGCTCTTGGGCAGAATGACCAGCAGCAACCTCTGTACCTAGCTGTTTGCAAGCATACGTAAATTGAGTCGGTGTATCGTTTTCTGTGGATCGTACACCGGCTCTTTTGTATTCAAAAACAGTACGACCATCTGTCTGGATGGTGACTGGAATCCCAAAGTTTGCTAGTGTATAGGCGAAACTATGGTAGTAACCTTTTAAAGTTTCTTGCGTATCCATATACAGTCCTGTTAGGGTTCCAGTAGAATCATCAATGGAAGCGTGTAGGGCAGTTTTCTCGTAATTAGGTCCAAACCAGGGATGAATAGACGCATCCATATATAATAGCTCACCAGCATACTTAGAACGTTCTCTGCGAGGATGTGGACAGGTAGATTCTATGGGTTCTTCAATAAGCATATCGGGAATATCGGCGACCCCCTCCTTTTCCTGAAGCTTCAATTTTCTACGTAATGCTTTCAAAGTACTATGTCGAGCTTTTGGTGAAGGTAGATCTTCTTTCTTAAAGATATTTCTAATAGTACTTAAAGAGATATGAGCATACTGAGGGTATTCCTCTTGGAGAATTTCATAAAAGTGTGTGAAATTAGTATCGTATAAAGATGAGTTATAAATTTCTATGATATGTTTTTTAATCTCATCAAGAATTGTAGTTACAGGCTTACGGCCTGTATTACCATGTACAAAGAAAGCCTTTCCATGCTCTTTATAGCCTTTAATATAGCGATATACAGTTCTTTCAGATTTATTAAGTCTAGCTGTTAATCGTTTTACATTACCTCCGTTCTCTACATACTGTTTTACTAATTTATACATGTGATGATTTGTCATTGTTAAACTAACCTTTCTCATAGTACGACAGTGTAAAATATTTTGTGTAAACATGTTTAGTTAGTATTGAAAAAAGAACT
>CAUQUX010000079.1:0-6021 GCA_963521235.1 uncultured Veillonella sp.
TCCCGACCCGCCTGACCAATATAGACCTGTCCCCCTATCTTCAACCACAGAACCTGCAAATTAATGGCAGGCTGCATAACGGACAGTTACCCACCGGATATACGGAGTTCTCCGTGCAAGTGGTAGACTATTATACTGGACGAACGCTTTCAGCTTGGCATACGGGACGTTCCTATTTGGATGTAAAGAAACCTCCGATTCTCAATTTTCCTGAAAAGGATGCCCAGATTGGAGTCACCGATCCGCTCTATATTCGTTTCCAATGGATGCCTCGTCATCAGGGACTTGCAGGCACGGAATATGAGTTTGTGCTCAAAGAGCTTCCCAATAACGGAGCTGCTCCACAATCAGCCTTTGCCTACGGCAATGAAATTTATCGTGTCCGCATGCGCAATACGACCCTGAACTATACCCATCTTGACCCCATTCTCTTCCCAAACCGTTGCTATGCATGGCAAGTACAGGCAATTGCCCGTGATGGGGTGGATGAAGTGGGTATGTTTGAAAATGGCGGTTATAGTGAAATCAACTGGTTCTATCTTAATGACAACTGTCAGGCACCGACGGGTTTGAGAGCCCTTCCCCGTTTTGCCAAGGTGGATCTTTCATGGAACAAAGTTATAGGAACCACTGGCTACATTGTGGAATGTCGCCCCAAGACCAAGTTCAATACTTATGAATGGAGCAGAACCCGGATAGCAGGTGAACACCTTACACTGTCCCAATTAAAATTAGGTTGGACATACGAATGGCGTGTGGGGACGCTTTGTACGGATGACCGTCCGGTATTCTCTGGCGTCAGTGAGTTTACACTCAGTAAACAGAATGATGAGTTGCTGGCTGACTGTGGAAAGGAACCAGTGAGGAAAGACCTGTCACAAGAGCCGAACTTACGGATAAAGGCAGGGGACATCGTTACTATCGGTGGTGATTATCCCATGACCATTACTGAAGTCGTCCCCTTAGGAGACGGCTGGTATTCCGGACGTGGCAAGACCCGACTGAAAACCATTATCGATGCTCCCGTTGCACTTCGTTTTGACCGTCTACGCATCAATGTGGATAACTTCCAGATAGACGGTACGGTAGAAGCGTCCTACGATGAGAAGAAGGGGAAGATAGCTAACCTTGATTATGTTGATGATGGCGGTAAGGATATAAAACCTGCTACTATCCGTATGCGTGAACATAAACTGGACTTTACGCTCCCCAATATTCCACAGTTTACATACAACCCTAAAACGGGAGAAATAGAAACGGCAGATGCTGATGGTAATCCACAGACCATCAAAGTAGATGTGCCAGTGAATGCCTCGTATGAGCGTATTTTCCCAATGCTCGTTACTGACAAAAAGGGAAATACCTATCAGATTAGCCCGTCAGAACACAATACCGAAGGGACTGGCAATGATGTCGAAACGGGGAGAAAGGACGAAAAGATAGAACTCAGTTGTGAACGTGTGGATCGTGTTGGCGATTTCAATACGGAATCTCTATCAAGCAAGTATGGCTATATACACTTTAAACCCGGAGAGGGGAAATATGCCTTTGATGATGGTCAGGAGAAATGGTACAAGAAGAGTGTTAAGGTAGACCGCTTTTACAAGCCATTTGCAAAGGGTTATATTGCTCCTTGGAAACTTGTTCCGACGGGAGAGAACGATGTTGTTACGGCAAAGTATGATGGGCTAAAGAATATAGACCTGAAGAAAGTCCGTTTTGTCTCTGAACCTAATTCTGCAGCACTACCGGCACGACTTAACGAAACGGAGCAGACGTGGACTATCACGTTGAAATCTGTTGCTGCAGGTGCCAGCTATGATGTCTTTGCTGTTTACGAAGGAGTAGTCATCGGCAAACTTCGTGTGGTGAGCTATACGAAACAGCAGCATAAGGTAACTCTTGTTCCGATAAACGAAGTTAAGTTAGATGAATCTGCTATTGAACAGCAACTCAATACTATCTATAATCCTGTTGGCGTGCAGTTTACCGTAGATATCGATGAGAGTATGCGTGGTAACTATGATTGGGAAGTGGAGAGCGAAAAGGATGGATTGCTGAGCACGGTTGGTAAGTCTTTCTGGGGCTATGATAAGGAACTTAAAGAAAGTACCGAGATGCTTAATCTGCAAAAGACTTACCAGCAAGCAGCAGGTACATTGGATGGTGTCTATTTATTTGTGCTGAATGGTGCTACGGGGCTTGAGGGACAAAAAGGCGATTTACTGGGTGAAATGCCTCGCAAGAGCAGATTCGGGTATATCTTCGCAAGTAACAGCCCTAATACAGAAGAAATAGTTCATACCATTGCCCATGAATTAGGACATGGTATTTTTACTTTGCAGCATACTTTTGATGCAGAGTATGGCAAAGGCACGCAGGGCACAACTAACAATTTGCTTGACTACACAGAAAAAGGAAAAGAACTTGCCGCCTTCCAATGGAATGTCATGGCAAATCCTGCTGTGTTTACAAAGATGGATAAAGCCGAAGATAGAGAAAAAGTAGAAGGGGCAACATTTATATTGGAGCATCAAACAAATTTCGTCACTCCAGATGGAAGGATAGTAACATTACCCAAAGATGCCATTATTTATCAATACTGCATAGATATAAATGTAACGAACAGATTTTCTTATGCAGAATTCCCAAATGGAGCATTATATGGTTTCAAGGTGGGTAATAACTATTATGTCAGTAAAGAAAATCTTAGTTCTGGAGGACACACTTTCTTAGGATATTTTCTTGTTAGAAATGGGAAATATACAGATAGCGAATATCCAATATCAAAGCAAGAAAAAGGAAGAAAGAATATTGTTTTCCTGAATTATACAGCACCAAGTTCCCAACCACACAATGTAGAATTTGTGCGGATTAAGGGATTCGATTTCAATCCAAATCTAAATGGTAAATTCGTCTATGTTGATTATCGGAATAAATTTAGTTCAGCAGATATTGTGGAGTTTATTGATTTCTCTGCTTCTACTTGTAGCTCAGGAGCTGTTCATGAGAGAACCAAAGAAAATCATAAATATAAAGGAGCTGGCAAGCAGCAGATAGACACTATTGAGAATATTACTAATGGGAATGGTTATAAACTTGTTGTTTATCAAAACAATGAAACGGGATTTTATGAAGTTGAAATAAAGCTACACGGGAAGGTAAAAAATGCTACTATCAAGGCTCAGAAAGCGAAGATAGAACAAGAACTAAAGCGACTTGCAGAGGAAAAACTCAACCAATTAGGAGGATTGAATGGCAAGGTATCTGTCCAGCAACGGCTTGTAACTGAAGATGGTGGAGAATTCTGGATAAAAGAAATGAATGGTCGCCAATGGCTGGAAGCCATTGGTGCTTTGGGGACTAGTGTTTGGGAAACAGGAAATCTTCCCCAAGAATATTGGAATAAGGATAAAGATTATAGCAAATCTAACATTCATATACCACCTACTTTTGCAGGTGTAGCAGATGGTGTAGTTGATGAAGTTACCAACTATCCTCAACTAATAAAATTGGGGTATGATGTCATTACAAAAGAAGAGGTTAGAAATGGATTATGGAAAGCTGTAAAAAATATAAGTCCGAGCTCGGTATATACTTTTGCAAAAACAACCGTAAAAGACAAAATTTCCAAATACAATTTCTCAGATAAACCATATCTTGGTTATCACGAGGTCGGAAAGGATGGTGTGGTAGTAGCCTCCACCATTTTAGGTTTCAGCTTTGCAAAACAAGGTAAAGATGCACTTGAGCAAGGAGCAAAAGGTGTTGGAGAAAAGATTGAAACTGAAATAAAAAAAGATATACAAAAAGCGTTTGTTAAGAATATAGATGGTGTTATTAATAATCTTAAGAAAAAAGCGAAGTATGTTTTAAAAGGTACAGGAGAATACGGTGTGGTAGGGGGCCACCACCCTCTATCAAAAAAAGCATTTGAAGGCGTTGAAAATTATGATTACAAAAAGGCGTTTAGTATTTCAAAAGAAGCCGTTGGTGGACAGTCTGTCCATAACGCCATTACAGGACAACAAAATCATTTATATACAAAATGGCGGAGAGAGAATCCATTGAAACAAATAGGGATAGAAGAAATAGCAAACATTGAAATCAAAGCAATGGTAAACGCAGGAATACCTGAAGATATTGCCACAGGCTGGGTTGTAAAAGGTTTAGAAGACCTACAAACCAAAGGTGTGAAAAGTATTGCTAATATTCCATGGAATGGTATAAATTAGATTTATAACAAATATTAATTATGAATAGTAGTCAAGAAATACTGGATCAGTTCGGAGTATATGTTGTTTCACAAGTTTATGATGATTCAATGAAATATCTAAAAGAATTAATAGAAGGTTCTACTAAATGGGGAACAGGAAAAGAATATACGGATGTGTTTCAAAAATTAGGTCCTAATGATAGAAAAGTATTGTATAAATATGTTGATGATACTGTGAGAACTGTGATTTTTGGGCTGTTAGGTATATTTGAAGAAAATGAAGAATATAAAATTGTGTATGAAAATAATGGTGGTAGACAAGTAGATTTGAATAAAATTAGTGAAATGTTAAAAGCAGAATTGAGTAGAGAAAACGGATGGATAGATCGTTTTAGTAAATATGCAAATGAAAAAGATAAATAGTAAAAAAACAACCCCAAAAGGAGTAGAAGAGTGTATTATATCATAGAAAACAAATATGGAGATGATAATGAGTGGTGGAATATTCATCCTGCTGCGAAAGCACAAGAGCATCAGAGATTAATTCATTGTAAAGATTCACCAGCAAGATATTTATTTAAATGATTAGAGTTATGATTTATAAGCAGTTAAAAAAATATGTATTGCCAAATGAAAATGATAGGAAAAAAGAAATATATAAAAATTTCAAACATCATTTTTTTCCTATTTCTGATTCTGAAATTGAATTAGTGAAGAAAGAAATAGAAATACCTTTCGAGTTGGATTTTTTTTATAGACATATAGGTTATGGTTTCTTTTTCCAAAATAATAAGGATAATAGTGATAGGCTACTAGATGCAATTAGTTTTAAACAAATTAATCTTAGACAGGACTATTATAAGTATGATCCAGATATGGAATTGTATAATAGTTCTATTTTTCGAAACAAGTATATTTTTTTTGAATTGTGTGAAGGAACTTATCTACATATTGATAAAAAAGCAATAGGTAGCCAAAATGCCATTTATTTTTTCGAAAGAAAGATTGCAAACTCGTTAGAGGATTTTTTACTCCGCTTTAATACAGAAGGACATTATTTTGAATATGGTTGAATTTGACGATACTGTATATTAATTATATGGGGTCTATTAATTCCAATAGTTTAATATGGAAGTTTTAGCAAGGTAAAATCAAGTATCATCATGGTATAATAAAATATCAGATAAGGAAAATGAATAATGGCAATATCTCATTTTATTCAATAGCAATATTACTTTTTACAATTTTGCTATCTTCCTACCTTGAAGAGCCAGCTGTTCCTATCGAAACGACATTCGCTGTTGAGACATCAGAATATAATGCCTCTTCTGTAATGATTCAACTAAAGCATTTAAAATTGTTGAGGATGAGGGTAAAAGTTATTTTAGATGAGGTTGCGTTGCAATTATATATCATATCACCAGGCAAAAGATATAATTTTATGCACTAATATGCGTTATATTACATATCAAAACGCTATGGATTAGAAGTCGCATGATAAGGTGATGGCGAAAACGCTATAAATATAAATAGAACGATACAAGTATGAAGCATCATCGGTTGGTTAGGTATTTGTTACTATTCCTGCTCCTGTTTACGGGAGTAGGGCAGCCTTTACATGCGCAATACTACCCAATTCATGCCACCGTTCAATGGCCGTCTCCTCAAAGTCCTTACTTGTCGGATTATTATAGCGGAAGCCGTGACAGACTGATTGTCAATCTGCTCAACCGCGACCTGCAGCAACCCCTACTCTTTGCCAGACTACGCATTAAGATTAAGAACACAGGTTTTCTTGCCACCAG
>CAUQUX010000080.1:0-6013 GCA_963521235.1 uncultured Veillonella sp.
TCGTATCCAAGGTACTTACAAATTCTAATAAACAACAACATAGTATTTCGCTGAAATTACATTCAATGATAGCTAAGTGTATATGTTATAACTGTTATTTATTGAATAAAAAGTGAAATACCTATAAGAAAAGCTATAACTTAGTTGAGGTATATACTCAATTGGTTATAGCTTTTCTATATGTTATGAATCTAGTCTATGTTACCTATTCAACGGTCAAATTTATCTAATATCAATGTTTTTAAATTGTTAAGATGAACAATAATTACTGTTTTACTAGAATTAATATATCAAAGCATAAAATCAAAAAGTTATTAAAAAGAATTCTTGAAATGTCGTAATGGATTAGTTAGGAACTTTTTAGAGTAGAAAAAGATTATCAATACAAGGTACAATTATGTTAATTTGACTTATTTTCTCATTACTGTGAGAGTTTTGTTCTAATAGGAGGATGCAAATGACAAGGAAAAGCGAAGCAAGAAATAAATATTTTATGCTTTCCTGTGCCATTGCTACATGGATCGGGGGCGCAAGTTTTCTAGTTCCAACCGTAGCTCATGCGGAAGGGGCTGTATATGTTACAGCGAATCGTGCACAAGAAGAGGCGAAGTATAATTCGCAACAAGTGCAAATTATTACTAAAAAAGATATTGAAGCTAAGCAAGCTAAATCTGCTGAGGATATCGTATTTAGTGAAACTGGTGTGAGTCGTACTGTAGACGCTATGGGTCGAGTTGGTGTATCCATTCGTGGTGCTGAACCTCGTCATACATTAATTTTGGTAGATGGTCAGCCAGTCATGGGTGATTTGGCGAAATACCAAGGTGCAGGCGATGAATTACAACGTTTAGGAACAGAAAATCTAGACCATATTGAAATCGTACAAGGTGCTGCTAGTGCTAAATATGGCTCTGATGCCATGGGTGGTGTTATTAACGTTATCACGAATAAACCACGCAATAAAGCAGGCTTACAATTTAACTTTGAAGGTATTCGTGAAAAAGGTAACAGCGATATTTTACCTTTCAATAATGTGTTTGTTCGAGCTGACTCGGGTAAAATCGGTAAGGTAAAAGTGAATATCTTCGGTAGCAAACGAGATATTATGCCAATCTATGCTAGTGAAAGTCCTAGACAATCTGCACTAGGAGCTGATGATACTGTCGACCATGGTTTCTTAAAAAATTCTTTACGGTATTATGGTACAAATGCCAATGTAGGTGTGGCTAGTATTATTGATGTGAAAGATAATCAAACGATCAGCATGAAGCTTGATCGTTATCGTGAAGATTTAGAGCGTTATGTAAAAAATAGTGATTCTTTCATGGTCCCACAAATGCATTACAAACGTGATTTAAATCGTAATACTATGAACTTAACTTACGAAGGTAGAGACGATGTCTCTAATTGGAAAGCGGAAGTTAACTATACTCGTACCAATGAAAACGATTTAACATTAAGTAGTGATTATGGTAGAAGTACATACGAAGGTAAAAACACCTTAGAATATACAGATAATATCGACCACAGACAATGGAACTTTGGTATTTCTGGAGATATTCAAGCCAACGACAATCACCTAGTATCCTATGGTGTTGGCATGTCTCGTGAAACAGGCACAGGTAGCCGTTTGAAAAATGCACCGACTACATATGTACGTGATGTAGATCCTTGGGATTATGATAAGAGTTTAGCTGTAGATAACAACGGCAAGCCTAAGTCTAATATCTATGACTATTCTTTCAGTAAAGGCAAAGATGGCATCATCGAACGTAATAAGGAAAAAGAGTGGTATAACACAGATAAATCCAATCCAAACAGTAAAGTGCCTGAGTTTACCTACGAAGATTTCTTAAATTATAAAGAGAAGTTGACAGAAGGTGATCCGTCTAACTCTCAAACTTGGATTAGTGGTACTACAGCTAATACATTAAAGAAAAAATATCCTGAAGCCTATGCCAAATATATGGAGTTTGGTGCCACATTAATGGCGGAAAATAAGGCAGTAATTGACGAAAATAATGCGACAGCAACTAGTTGGAGAGATAAAATTTTTAGCTCCGATGTTGAAAAGTTACCATTGTATTATTACGATAATACTGTTAATCCTAAATTAAGTAAAATTATAAAGCTAAATGGGGCTAACTTTAAAGAAGAAGCTAACAAACGTATCAATAAACAAACAGTTGGTAGTGGTACGATTAACAAACAATATCTATTTGTGCAAGATACTTGGCAGTTGAATAAAAACACAATGTTAACTCCAATTGCGCGTTTAGATCATAGTAGCTTATTTGGTTCTAACTTATCTTTCAATATGGGTTTAACTCATAACTTGAATGGAAATGCACATCGTCGTTTCAAAGCAAACGTAGGTAGTAGTTATGTTGAACCAGGTATGGGCGAGTTATTCTATAACTGGGAAATGTTCCCATCCCATATTACAGCATTTAGTTTGAATGGTGGACAAGCACGTCTTGGTTGGTACTGGGAAGGAAATCCTAACTTAAAACCAGAGAAATCCTTAAATTTTGATGTCTCCATTGAAGGGGAAAATAAAAATACTTACAGTAAATTGACTGTATTTAGAAATAATATTAAAAACTATATTACTGCTTATAATACAGGCCATGTGTTAGATTTCCACACAGATTTGAATGAAAATACAGAACGTGGTATCTATAAATTCTTATATGCGCCTGATATGATTTACAGCTTTAAAAACATTGGTAAAGCTGAAATTACTGGTCTTGAATGGGAATTGAAACAAAAACTTTCCAACAAATGGAAAGCCCGTTTTGGATATACATTCTTGCATGCTGTGAATAAGAGTAATCCAGATATGCCACGTCAATTGTTAGATAAACCGACCCATAAAATTGGTATTGGTGTTGACTATGAAGATGAAAAAACTGGCTGGTCTGGTAGCCTTTGGAGTGACTACTACATTAATATGTTAGATAGCAACTCCGTATCTGGCGGTGGCGGATATATGACGTCAGGTACTGCCTATGAAAGAGATCCAATTACAAATGCTATCGTACTTGATCCTGTTACAAAAGAAGCTAAGAAAATTGAAGGTAAATCTGAAATTTCCTACTCTGGCTCCGATCGTCGTACTAGCGATATGTATGAACGTAAAACATATGGCATTTGGAATATGATCGTTCAAAAGAAAATTAATAAAGATTCCCGTGTATACTTTGGTATTAACAATTTGTTTAACCATCGAGATGATGATCGTGCCTTGTCTACACGACAATTCCGTATGGGTATTAATTTAAAATTTGGTGCGGATACGACTACAGATAAGGGCCAACCTAATATAGCGAAAGTGGAAGTGAAAACACAAGTGGTAGACCATTTGAATACTTTCATTCATCGTGATTTTAATGTAGATAAAAAAGCCGGTGTTGAGGTTGTTGGTGATTTTAGAAATCGTTGGGATAGCCATTTAGGTTTTGACCGCCCAACTAGTCGTGTAACTGCTACAAGCTATATCGAGGATGACGCAGCAGCTAACCTTCGTGATGAAAATAATCACGGTGTTACCTCACGAGTTCGTGCAGGAGTGGATGCTCGTATTGGCAAAGATGTAGATGTGCGCGTGGTAACTAGTGCCAGTGGCCAACGTGGTGTAGATACTAATCACCAATTAAAAGTGACAAAAGGATTCAACCATCAACGTATTGATGAAGCGACAGTAACTAAACATACCAATAAATGGGACTTAACAGCTGGCCGTATGACGGAACCAATGGGTGTCACAGGATATTGGTTTGGTAAAGAATATGATGGTGTTCGCGGTGTTTGGACAAATGATACGAAACAAGTTCGTGTGGGCTACGGTGATTTCTCCCATAGTACAGGAGTAACAGACTCTGCCTATACACATGCGATTTATAACTCGTTTAAACGAGCTCCAACGGTTGGTGAATTCTTAGGGGCAGACTTAAATGCCTATAAAGAAATTACCACCGATAAATCCGTCAATACAGTTGGCTTCTATAACCAATTGAAAGAAATTACAGAGGCTGAAGAAAAAGCTATCGAAGCTGGTCAAGATAAAATTGCAGCTGCAGGTACAACTATCAAAGCAGAAATTGCAGCAACAGAAGCTCATATTGAAGCAACATCAAAACCTATCAATGACCAAATCGAAGTAGTCAATGCAAAAGTAGAAGAGATAAGTACTAAATATGATGAAGCTTCTGAAGCCTATTATGCTGCAGAAGATGGGCCTGAAAAAGAAGCATTAGAAACTAAAAAAGATGATTTAGAAAAAGAGCTTGACGCTGAACGTGCTAAATTAAAACCATTATATGAAAACTTGCGTCTTGCAACAGCTGATGATAAAGCGAAAAAAGAAGCCTTAGAAAAATCATTGGCTAATACTGAAAAAACAGTAAAAGATGAAATTCGCAAACCATTTGTGGAAAAACAATTCGAAGTAGTAAAACACATGCAAGAGTTGGCAAGCAAAGCCTATAGTGCTGACTTTAACAGCGATAAGAATAAATTAATTCTTGAAATACCTGCATTGAAGTTTGATACCTTATGGTCAGAACCAATTTATAGAGAAGAGCCAGATCCAGAAGATTATTATGGTGGTAGCACAATCCGAGTGAAAGTTGGAGAAACACCAAATGTTCCACGCACCTTGAACGTAACTCCTAACGATGGTAAAAATAATGGTATTGACAGCCGCTTAGATCTTTTCAAAGTGACGCTCACTAATGAAGATTTACTAAAAGATGGTGGTAGAGAATACATCTCTAAATGGTTTGATGCTAATAAAGAGGCTATTGTCGCTGCGTATAAAACAACAGCAGATAGAGAAGTACCACAAAATACTAATGGTACAGCTCATACCGCTGATGGTAATGGTGTATACACATTCGATGAAAAACAAATCGAAACTCTAAAAGAGAAAATTATCGAAATGAATATTTTGACAGATGATACTCTGAATGTGACAGGATCTAAACCATATCCTAAATTGTTAGTAAACTTCTTCAAAAAAGTAAGCTCTGTACTAGAACGATCTGATGGATACAGCAAACTTCCTCGTGAGGCTCTAGGCAATGTTACAGGCAAAGTTATCCCAACAGAGGGTGTTATCATCCAACGTGATGTGATTCCTGCGGTTAAACGTGCTGGTTTTATCCAATATCGTCAACAAGTAAATAATAAATTAGGTGTTACAGCTTGGTACTTACGCTCTACGGGCCATGAAAATCATACTGTACATTATACAAGCGATAAAGGAAATGAGTCTCGCAGCTTTGGTCGTTTAGCGAATGTATTTGGTTTAGGCTTGAAATACCAAATTGGTGATAATACAGCAGTATCTTTCGACTATGGTCAAAATAGAACAGACTTCGGTCGCTATATGAATGGTGGAAGTATCTATCAATCTACAGCAGGTAAAGTATATGATAATCCAGCAGGTAATCCTCAATTTGAATTAAAAGGTCATAGAACAGGTGGTACTCCACACTTCTGGGCACTTCGTTTCGATGTAGGTCAATCTGATTACTACCGTCCTGGTAGCTGGAATGCATTTATTGATTACAAATACTTCGGACATGGTGCCTTCTTAGGTGGTAATGGCACAGGCGCAGTACCTGATCGTTACTTAGATGGTATCCGTAGCTTCACATTAGGTGGTGGCTATGTACCAGCGAAAGATTTCTTAGTAGAAGTATTCTACACATTCGATGCAAAAGGTATTGGACAACGTGATACATTATACGGTGGAGAAAACTTTAAATTAGGTAACTACACTCGTATCCAAGGTACGTACAAGTTCTAAGATAAAGGAACAGAAATCCTATAGTTATTGGACTATGCCTGTGTATAACTACATAGGAAGATAGACTGGTATTAAGTACATAATGATATATCATAGAGGATAGTTAACGATGCAAGTTAGCTATCCTCTATTACCATGCTATTTTCAGGCTCTTTGTCAAATGTGGGGGCTACTCATATAAAAAGTTCTTAGCGCTAG
>CAUQUX010000081.1:0-5972 GCA_963521235.1 uncultured Veillonella sp.
CCAGCTCGCTTTCTAAGATACATCCATACCTGTCGAAACCTTTACGTCCCCATATGTAATTGTTATATTATTATATAGATATCTATGATGAAAGTCAAATGTAATATGTACATTTTTATGTAGATAGTGTATACTATTAAATATCATTCCTAGTACAGAGTCACAGGAGGAATCCTATGTCCTATGAAACAGAACATGTAGCCGAGTTTGAACGATTTAAATCTCTAACCGATGAGGAGATTGTGGCTATTTGCCAAGAAGAAAACAATCACTATGCTACAGATTATATTGTGCAACGATATAAAAATTTTGTTCGTTCTAAAGCTAGGTCCTATTTTTTAATGGGTGCAGATAAAGAAGATATTATCCAAGAAGGCATGATTGGTTTATATAAGGCGACACGAGATTTTAATGAAGACTGTGAGGTTAGCTTTAAAGCCTTTGCAGAATTGTGTATTACACGTCAAATTATATCTGCTATTAAAGGGGCGAGTCGTCAAAAACATATCCCTCTTAATTCCTATATCTCTTTAAATAAGCCAGCTTATGATGATTCTGAACGAACACTAATAGAAGTGTTGGAAACAGAAAAAAATCTAGATCCAGAAGAAGTAGTCATTAACAGAGAGCAATATGCTCTTATTAAGGAAATTATGGAAGCTGTCCTCAGTCCTCTGGAGTGGGATGTATTACGTGGATATATGGATGCCAAATCGTATCAAGAAATGGCAGAGGAACATCATCGTTCTGTCAAATCCATCGATAATGCATTACAGCGAGTAAAGAAAAAAATGGAAGTTCACTTCGGTCAAAACCGTTAATACAGAAAGGAAGAGTTTCATGAGAGATTTTCTAATGGTTGTGGAAATTATTATTTCTATTCTATTAATTGTGGTTGTGGTATCACAAACAGGTAAAAGTGCAGGTATGGGCGGTGCTGTTTCCGGTGCAGCAGATTCCGTATTTGGTGGTAAAGAGCGTGGTGTAGATGGATTCTTATCACGTTGTACAGTAGTTCTTGCCACATTATTTGTATTGGTTAGCTTAGCCTTAGATTTAGTGTTAAGCTCCTACTAATGAATAGAAAAAATCCTACCTATGGTAGGTTTTTTTTATACTATGAATTGAGGTATTATGAGAGACGAAATATTACAGTTTTTTAGAGAAATATGGCCTGAATCTTATCATATTGAAGATGTTCCATTTATTTTGGGGTATAAAGGTGAAGAAATTCAAAGGTATTTTTCCATATTACATGAGTTAGAAGAAGAAGGATGCATTCGTATCAAAGACGGAGAGTATGGGTCCTATCAAAAAACAGAAGATCCTCGATTATTAGGCATTTATAAGGCTAGTAAAAAAGGATTTGGCTTTGTTATACCTGCCGAGGGGAATTTGCCAGATGTTTTCATTCCCAATGGTTGTGCAGGCACTGCCATGCATGATGATGAAGTAGAATATATTATTAAGCGAAAAGGTACGAGTGACCGAAAAGCGGAAGGCTTAATTCGTCGCGTTGTTACTCGCCATACAAACCGAGTGGTAGGTATATTTGAAAGATTCAAAACTAGTGGCTTTGTGACGCCTCATAATGAACGATTGGGAGCAGATATTTATATTCCTTTAGAGGCTACATTGGATGCACGAAGTGGAGCCACCGTAGTGGTAGAACTGACAGCTTGGCCAGAAGAAAATCGTAAAGCAGAAGGTAAGATCGTAGAAATTGTAGGGGATAGTTCTACGCCGGATTTAGATGTATTGTCTGTGATGGCAACTTTTAATTTGCCAAAAGAGTTTCCAAACGATGTACAAGAAGAGGCGCAGAAGATATCTTTCACAGTTAGTGAGGAAGCAGACCGGTTAGATTTGCGCCATCAAAAAATGATTACCATTGATGGAGAAGATGCGAAGGATTTAGATGATGCTGTGCATGCGAAAGTATTGGACAATGGCAATATTGAATTAGGGGTTCATATTGCGGACGTTAGCCACTATGTACCAGCTGGATCCATCATCGACCAAGAGGCGTACCGCCGTGGTACTAGTGTGTATTTGGTGGATCGCGTGATTCCGATGTTACCTGTAGAGTTATCCAACGGTATTTGTTCCTTGCAAGCCAAGGAAGATCGCTATGCCATGTCCTGTATTATGGAAGTGAGCCCTCAAGGTAAAGTAGTAAGTTATACCATTACACCATCCATCATTCATATTAGGCGCCGTTGTAGCTATAAGGAAATCTATTTAGCTTTAGAAGAGAACATCATTCCTGATGATTTGGCACCACTGATGGATATGGTACGAACGTTGGAAACCTTGGCATACCAATTGATGAAAATGCGTCAACAAGCTGGGGCCATAAGTTTTGAGTTTCCAGAATATAAAGTTCTTTTAGATGCTACAGGGATACCGCAACGAATCGTACGTAAAGATAGAACCATTGCGGAAAAATTGATAGAACAATGCATGTTGTTGGCCAATGAAACAGTGGCGACTTTCCTTCGTGAACGTTTGGATACATCCATATATCGTATTCATGAAGATCCAAAGGATACTAAATTAGAACAACTCATCACTGTCCTACATCATTCTGGCTATCCTGTGAAACTTCCAAGCAAAGTAGAGCCTAAGCATATTGAGAAATTATTGCAATCTGTTAGCGGTACAGAGATTGAACCAGTGGTACAGATTATGGTCCTTCGTTCCATGCAACAAGCAAAATACAGCTCGGAACATATCGGACACTTTGGGTTGGCATCTTCTACGTATACCCATTTTACATCGCCTATCCGTCGTTACCCAGATTTGATGATTCATCGGCTCTTGCGTTATGTTCTGGGAGGCAAACCAAAACGGCTAGCACCGATTGCGGATGAGGCTTATTTAACACGTAGTGCCAGCCATTGCTCAGAGCGTGAACAAATCGCTACAGAAGCAGAACGGGAAACCTTGGATATGAAAAAGGTTCAGTATATGGCACGATATGTGGGTGAAAGTTTCGAGGGACATGTAAGTTCCATTACTGCCTTTGGGTTATTTATTGAACTCGATAATGGGGTAGATGGTTTAGTACCGTATAATTTGATGGATGATGACCATTATGTCTTTGATGAACCACATTATATGGCTTATGGTAGACGGACTGGCAAGGAATATCGCTTAGGCACATCAGTGACGGTAACCTTAATCAAAGCCGATACGGAACTTCGACAAATTGATTTTGTCATTGGCGAAGTGGAATATATTGATGGGTATTTACGCCGTGCAGAAGCAAGACAACAACCATTGCCTGCGAAGGGATCTAGAAAAAGTTATAAACAAAAGAAAAAAGCACGTATAGAAACCCGCGAACAAGGTAAAAAACGATCTAGTGTAGAAGATGTTGTGAGTCAGGAAACTACCTTTGCTGTGGAAACAATGCTAAGAAAGTTAGACTCAAAGCCTAAAAAGGCATTTTATGAAACCATTAGTAAACGGAGTGCTCATAGCAAGCGAGATAAAAGTAAAAAGAAGAGGAAACGATAATGGCTAAAGAAGGAAATTCATTAATTGTTGACAATCGTAAAGCTCGTCATGACTTTCACATTCATGAAACCTATGAGGCAGGCATTGCTCTTACAGGGACGGAAGTGAAGTCCATTCGGGCGGGGCGCATCAATTTAAAAGATAGTTTTTGTCGTATCGAAAATGGAGAACTATTTTTATATCAAGTTCACATCAGCAAGTATGAACAAGGTAATCAGTTCAATCATGAACCAGAACGGACTCGTAAACTATTGATGCATAAACGAGAAATTCATAAATTACTTGGACAAGTGAAAGAAAAAGGATATTCCTTAATTCCTTTAAACTTTCATTATAGTCATGGGTATGTAAAAGTAACTGTAGGTTTAGTGACAGGCAAAAAGAATTATGATAAACGTCAAGACATGGCAGAACGAGATGCGAAACGAGATATTCAACGCCGTATGAAAGAACAGCAGCGTTAGAAGTCATAGGCAAACGTAAGCATAGGACGCAATACAAGTGCACCTCATCTATAGGATGATATGTATGAGAAGTATTGCGTTCTTTGTTATGTCTAGAGATATAGACAGGTACTCTAAAACTATTTTTGTATTTGGAACATTGCGTAGAATACAATAAAAGTATCAATTATCTATAGGTGTGATAGGTAACATTTATCTACATATATGGTATAATAAAATGATACATAATAGATTTGAGGAAAGGAGATTCTATGTTAGTCGATTTCCATATGCATACAAATGTGTCTGATGGTACGCACGTACCGAAGGACCTGCTGGCTTTAGCTAAGCAAAAATCACTTTCTGCCATATCCATTACTGACCATGATGAAGTGGGGGCTTACTATCAACTATCAGCTGAAGATAGATTGGGAATTACATTATTTCACGGTTGTGAGTTCAGCACCTATTATCATGATAAAGAAGTCCATGTGTTAGGATATCAATTTTCAATAGATCACCCTGAAATACAAGAGTATATTTCCCATTTTAAGGAAGTACGACGGTCTAGAATTCATAAAATGGTGGATAAATGTGCGGAAGCTGGTTATAACATTTCCTATGAAGAGCTAGTGAATACTTTTACGGATGCCGTATCCTTTGGTCGGCCTCACATTGCACAACTTTTAATCAAACATGGATATGTCAAAACAGTGGGGGAAGCCTTTGATACAATGCTCAATCCCAATGGGCCATGCTTTGTACCGAAAGAAAAATATGCACCATTACAAGCGATTGACTTAATTCATCGTGCTGGCGGTATCGCCGTATTAGCTCATCCGAAATTGGTGGAAAACGATACCTATGTGAATGAACTATTAGATTTACCATTTGATGGTGTAGAAGTCTATCATTCTAGTCATTCCAAAGAAGATAGCTCTAAATATCATCAATTTGCCACTGATAGGGGATTGTTAATCTCCGGTGGTTCAGACTTTCATGGCATTCAAGATCGGTTCCCTGAAAGTATTGGTCTTGGAGAGTATGAAATACAACATGAGTGGGTAGCAGATTTTATGAAAGCCTTACAAGGCGCATAGAGGTAAACTATGGATGTGATCGCATTTATTGGTCCAAGTGGGACAGGTAAAAGTCATAGAGCATTAGTGGTGGCACATGAACATCACGCATCATGTATTATTGATGATGGTATTTTAATTCATAATAATCGAATTGTAGGTGGATTTTCAGCAAAAAAAGAGGAAAATCGCATCAAAGCTGTTCGTCGCGCCATCTTTCAGGATAAACAACAGGTAGAAAGTGTTCAAAAAGCACTTAATGAAATCCAACCAGAGCGGTTAATGATTTTAGGTACATCAGAAAATATGATTGGCAAGATAACAAAAGCCTTGGGAATCCCTGCCCCGTCTTATTATATTCACATAGAAGATGTAGCTAGCCCGAAAGATATTGAAAAGGCACAGCATGCTAGGTTAAAAGAAGGAAAACACATCATTCCCGTTCCATCTGTGGAATTAAAGCCACACTTTAAAGGATTTTTAATCGACCCTATTAAGTCTTTCTGGCGAAGAACTAGATTGTCTACAAAGCAAGATGAAGGTTGGGAAAAGTCAGTTATTCGTCCAGCTTTCAGTTATTATGGAAAACTGGTTTTTGAAGATGCTGTGATTCAATCATTAATTAAAAATAGCATTGAGAAATCCCCAGGTGTAACAGATGTACGTAGCATGGACATTAAAAAGAGTAAAGACACCAATGGGTTAATTTTACAAATTGATGTTACCGTTATGCTCGGATTCGTGGTAAAGGAAATCATGGATACGCTACAAAAAACAATACGTCAAGAAATTGAATATATTACAGGCATGTCCATCGAACGGCTTGCCATTAAGGTGGGTGGCACCATTGAGCCATCGAAAGTAAAATACAAACATAAGGAGTAATATGAAGTCATACTATATTTATACATACGGTTGTCAAATGAAT
>CAUQUX010000082.1:0-5926 GCA_963521235.1 uncultured Veillonella sp.
TTGGATTACCGTCTTTATCTAAGCTAACTGTATTCACAACTTTTTCATTACCAGTGTAACGAAGACGAGCATCACCAGTGAATTTGAAGTTGCCCACTTTGTTTTCCAATGTAGCCACACGAACGCCTAAGTTATTTAACTCAGCGGAGAATTCGTTAGCCAAACGATTGATGATTGCATTTTGTTCAGCGTCAACACGGTCTTGACGAACCATAGCTTTAGCTACCATTTGAGCCATTTCGTAACGAGTGATGTTGTTTTGGCCTTTGAAAGTGCCATCTGGGTAGCCGTTAACTACGCCTTGGGAAGCCAATTGAGCTACTGCTTGGTATGCCCAATCTTGTGGAGTTACGTCAGCAAATGGGTTAGCTGCGAATGCAGAAGTTACGCCCAATACTGCTGTTGCTGCAAGTACTGCTAATTGTTTTTTCATGATAATTACCTCTCAATGAAAAATAAAATAATAATATATCGTCTCATATGCTTAGTTTAACAGATTATATCATTGCATTACTTTTCATGGAGTGTCCACGTTTCCTCACATACAGTAATGACATATTTATAATCTAAATCATAGCAAACATACTTGACTTACATGTATCATATCATAGGATATCTATATAAAGCAAATACTTCCCAATAAATAAACGTTTCGTTTATTTTTACGCGCAGAATTTATATACTTTTAATAACCATATCTAACTATTTGCTATAACATTTATTATTCCAATCGTTTGATACAGCATTTTAGACCTTTAAAACTCCTACATCGAAATAATAAATACTTACTTATCCCAAAATTTCACTTACATTGCAAATAAAAAAAGAATACATTTACTCTATACTTTTAATACAATGCCTAAGTATATTTATTCTTTTTATACGTGAATTATAATTCCTACATAGCGCCAGAGATTCTTATTTTCTTTCTTCCAATTCTAACCAACGCAAGGTACTCATATCTAATTCGTCCGCTATAGCTTCACGCTCTTTCACCGTTGTTTCTATGGCACTATAATCACTACCACCTTGGGCAATCATGGCATCATAGGCCTTGATCAGTCCCTCTAATTCCGCAATGCGAAGTTCTAATTGCTCGAGCTCCTTTCTCTCCCCTAAGGTCAGTTTCTTTTTGGCACTGTCCTTGCTATTCACCGTAGTCTCTACTGGATTCATACTGTCATGTATATCTATGCCTGTATCACATGCCTGTGTATGTATGCCTTCACTTTCAGTATCCACTAGTATTCCTTTATTGGCATAGTGCCCCGCATCCTGTTGCTTAGAACTAGAGGGGCTGCCTTGTACATGAACGGCATGACGCAATACACCACGTTTTGTCTCCCCACCTATGGCATGTGATTCCGCCCTATCCGCTTCATAATCGGAATAACCACCATGGTATACCTCGATGTGACCTGCTCCGGTGAATACAAATAACTTATCTACCACCCGATCCAAGAAATATCGATCATGACATACAGTGATCACAATACCACCGTAAGAGTCCAAGAACTCTTCTAAGACTTCTAAGGTTGGAATATCTAGGTCATTGGTAGGCTCATCTAAGAGCAGCACATTCGGTGCGTCCATTAAAATGCGCAGCAAAAAGAGGCGACGTTTTTCCCCACCAGACAGTTTTCGGATTGGCAAACCATGGTGTGATGGAGGAAATAAAAATCGTTCCAATAATTGTCCTGCGCTTAAGGTGCTACCATCTGGTAAATGCAAGTAGGAACGATTTTCTCGTATATAGTCCAACACACGCAGGTCTTCTTTAAAGGTCGGTAATTGTTGCGAGAAATATCCAATGCGAACCGTTTCTCCACGTCCCATGGTGCCACCGGTTGGTTCTAGGGCCCCTTGGAATAGTTTCATCAACGTCGTTTTACCAATCCCATTAGGTCCTACCACACCAATGCGATCGTGACGAACCATGTGATAGGTAAAGTCATGAATCACGTCTCGTCCGTTCTCATACGCAAAGGTTAGGTGTTCAATATCAAAAATGGTGTTCCCTAACCGTGATGCTAATACAATGGGATCCACTGTGCCTACTTTTTGTCGTTTTTCCATAGCTTTTAATTGCTCGAACCGTTGCAATCGCGCCTTTTGTTTCGTAGTCCGTGCTTTCGCACCGCGACGTACCCATTGTAATTCACTGGCAATTAACTTTCTCCGTTTTTCTTCGATAGCATCTAACTGGGCTTCTCGTTCTTCTTTCAAAGATACATAGGTTTCATAAGTCTCTTGAAATTCATATATGGTCTGATTCGATAGTTCCCATATGGTGTTACATACGGCATCTAGGAAATATCTATCATGGGTGCTCAATACTACGGCGCCTTTTCTATCTTTTAAATATAGCTCTAGCCATTCAATGGTGGCCTCGTCCAAATGATTCGTAGGCTCGTCAAGCAATAATAAATCACAAGGGTAAACCAAGGCTCTAGCTAATGCCAATCTGCGTCGTTGTCCCCCAGATAATGAGTTTGCTGACCCATGAGCATCGTGAAAGCCAAGGCGTGTCAAGATCATCTTCGCTTCTTGTTCTACAATCCAGCCATCTTCTTCATCCATACGCGCTAAAAGTTTCATATATTGAGCTGACTCTGGATTCTGTAATGCTCGTTCAAAATCTCGCACTAGTGACAATTTGGGATGGTCTCCTAATAACACATTGTCTAGTAATGTGCCACTTTCATTGATGTACGGATCTTGCTCTAGTCTATGGATGGTAGCTTTCCCATTTCGTTCTATACTGCCCTTATCTGGCTCTTGCGTTCCTTCTAGGACCTGCAATAAAGTTGTTTTTCCAGTCCCATTTACACCAATTAAGCCAATACGATGGTGTGAGGCTATCGTCAAATTTACGTTTCTAAACAATAACCGTGTGCCATACGATTTTTCTATATTTTGTAATGTTAAGATGTTCATATTCGTTTATATAATTCCTAGTTCTTGTTTTAATGCACTTTGTAATATTTTAGAAAAATTAAGATTTTCTTCTTCTGCTTTATGATTAAGCCAACTAGGAATGGTAAGCGTTTTTTTCACAGCTCTATTATCTGTCTTTCTTAAATAAGCTTCCTCATCCCATTTTACTAGCCCAATAAACTCCCCTGAGCCGCATTGTATATCCGTTGGACTCATAGGAACTGGAAATTCTTCTTTATCTTCACTCAAAGAATATAAATAAAGTCCCAATGCATCTTCTGCCATATCCACCGCCTCGGCTAATGTATTACCCTCTGTAACACAGCCTGGCAAATCTGGAAAGCTGACTGTATATCCTTCATCTCCATCACTGCTAAAAATTGCTGGATACATTTCTTTTCTCATAGTATACCTCCTATTTTATCGTAACTACTTTATTTAATTCCTGCTTGCTTCAATATTGTATGTAATGTTTTAGGTTTTAAGTCTTCTTTATGTACAGGTACTGTAACACGCCCCACTTTACTCGTATGCTTTAACATATGATGTGAGCCTCGTATTCGTTCAACATACCAGCCTTCCTTTTTAATACTTTCAGTAGTTCTTTGGGTGTTACCAAAATAATCACCAACTTTCACTAAAATAGACATGAGATTACTAATTACATACAAAACAACTTCTATTCTTATTATAGTACGTGCCAATACGTATGTAAACTATAGATTTGCATTGACACACCTACTTTCATGGATTAGAATGAAGATAATACATTCATTATTTTATAAGGAGGTTGTCATGGACACTGACACGGTTCAGCAAGAATTTGAAGATATTGGTTTTGAGATTGTAGAAGTTGACGAACGGGACGTCCTATTATATGAACTATCAGATGGTAGTGAAGAAGAAGATGGGCAATATGCCATTGTGTCTGACGATGATGGACGCATCCCTGTATCAATGGATACACCTGTAATTGTATCCGTGTATGATGATAATGATACATTTCAATGGAGCGTAACACTTCCCAACGGCGAAGAATTGAAAGAATTATTCCTTCGTGTGGAAAGCGCAGAAGAATTGCTAGATACTTTGCAAGATATTCACCATGAGAATATCGAGCGTTACGATTCTGAAATGGACTCCTATGCTGAGTAAGACAAACAAGCAAGGATATTAAAAAAGATCCTAAATAAAAAAGAGGAACGTTGATACTTGTTCATCAACATTCCTCTTTTTTATTTCTAGATACGTTCTATAGGTGCTTCTATATACATTCTCTAGGTGATTCTGTAAACTGGAATCTATCTTCTTACGCACCCTATCCCCTTATGATCGAATCATAGTCTGACAAGCCGCTACAATCTCTGCGGCGCCGTCTACTTTCCAAGCCTTTGCCGCTTCATGCATAGTTTGTAAACGTTCTTGATTTTGTAATAGGGCCCCCACTACGTCATCTAAGTTTTCTATATGTCGTGCCCACTTGCCACAGCCTTTTTGTTCTAACAGCTCTGCATTAGCTTCTTCCTGTCCTGGTATGGCATTAAAGAACACCATCGGTACCCCTATGGTAACCCCTTCCATACAGGTCAACGCCCCTGGCTTTGTCACTAGCAATGTAGCCTTTCGCATTAATTGTGGAATTTCATTCGTATAGCCATACACAAAGATAGGTGTTTCTAATGTGTCTTTCATATGATGCAAAGACGTATACAAAGCATCGTTTAAGCCTGCCACGACGTGAATTTCATCAATCCCTGGTACATGATCTAGCCGTTGTAAGGCTTCTTCTACGCATCCCAAACCTAGACCACCACCCATGAGTAATACCCGTTTACACTCTGTACTGCCATAGGGTTCTTTCAGCGGTTCAAAGAAATGGCGCATAATAGGAATCCCCGTCACATGAATTTTATCTAAGGGCACCCCCATGTTCAGTACTTCATACACCATAGAAGGGGTTGCCACATGGTACGCATCGATTTCATCATAGCGCCAGAATTGATGAGCTGCAAAATCTGTCATGACCGCCGTAATAGGGATATCAATTTTTTTATGTCGCTTCAACACGCTGGCTGCACCACAGGGAAATGGGTGGGTACACACAATGAGGTCTGGCTTTTCTTTTTCAATGAGCTTTTCCATCCGATTTTTCAACATCCAAGAAACCACCGTTTGGGCCACGCTCCCCTTCCATTCTCCACCAGACCATCGGTAAACGATATCATAGAGAAAGGGAAAGAAATCTAGCATTTTAAAATAAGTTTCTTTCAATAGATTATCAAAGGAAAAGGTGTCCGTTCCCAAGAAGTCTACATGATGAACTACGGCTGTTGGATCGATTTGCTGCCAATATTCTTGTATAGCTAATGCTGCCTGCGTATGTCCCGTACCGATGGATGCGGATACAATTAAAATACGTTGTCCCATGTGACCTCCTTTCCTTAGATATATGATAGCTCTTGTATCGTATTGCTACGAGTCTCACTGAGATACTACATTATGTCTATTCTATCATAAATTAAGAGAGATATAAAATATTCATTCCCTCCTGACTGGTGCTACTCCAACTCGATTCAACCCTGCTTACCTATCATAGCCTATCTCCACTAGAACGAAAAAAGAACGCTACGATTCCAGCGCAAACCTGATGCAGTATCAGTTTGCAATGAAACCATGGCGTTCTTTACATATCTTAGGAATGACCTGAATTATTTTTTACGAACTGTTGTGGATGCTTTAGCAACTGGTCCATTAACAAGATCTTTTAATTGTTTACCTGCTTTGAAAGCTGGGCATTTGGATGCTGGAATTGTCATTTGCGCATTATTTTGAGGATTGCGACCAACACGTTCAGCACGATGACGAACTTCGAATGTACCGAAACCGATCACTTGTACTTTTTCTTCTTTTGCTAAAGCTTCACCAATTGTGTCGAATAAAGCTTTTACTGCTTTTTCAGCATCTTTTTTTGTCAATTCAGCTTTTGCTG
>CAUQUX010000083.1:0-5799 GCA_963521235.1 uncultured Veillonella sp.
AGCTAGTGCTAAGAGCTTTTTATATGAGTAGCCCCCACATTTGACAAAGAGCCTTTTTTATAGATATGCATGTATACACTTTCTATAGTCTACAGTTGTGTTATAATAAAGAGTAGACGAAATAGAAGTTCTATTTCATATTTCAAAAGATAAGGATCAGTATGAACGTTTTACATAAGATATCAGAGTTAGATACAATACAGGGACCTATTGTCTATGGGATGGGAACCTTTGATGGAATACATTTAGGTCATCAATCGATTGTGAAAGAAGTCTGTGGTAGTGCCAAGGCTTGTGACGGAGTCTCCGTAATCGTTACGTTTGATGCCCATCCATTCACTATATTACAACCGCAACAAATTCCACCTCGTTTGTTACAACGAGAAGAACGATATGATATGTTAAAGGCTATGGGTGTTGATTATATATTGGAGCTTCCTATGACTCAAGAATTAGTAGCGCAGTCAGGAGAAGAGTTTATTCATGGTTTATGTGCCCATCGTGATGTACTGAAAATAGTGGTAGGTGCAAACTTTAATTTTGGATATAAAGGTTTAGGTAATTCTCAGTTAATTCGTCAGTTATATCCGTCCATTGAAGTGCATGATCAAGAATTGGTGCGCTATGATTGGATTGATGCACCTATTTCTAGTACGGCTATACGCAGTAGTATATTGCGTGGGGACATTGAATTAGCCAACAAGATGTTAGGTAGACCCTATCGGTTTACAGGTACTGTGGTAAAAGGAGATCAACGAGGTCGTACCTTAGGTTTTCCTACATTGAACTTTCATTTTCCCGATGAAATGGCAACGCCGGCAGATGGGGTCTATGTGAACCAAGTATACATCGGTGGTAAATGGTATGGCGCAGTAGGTAATATGGGGGATAATCCGACTTTCACTAATCAATATCATCGCTTTGAAACGCATTTGTTTGATTTTTCCGCTGATGTGTATGGTGAAGTGGCTACGGTAGAATTTCTTGCATTTATTCGGGGCGAGGTTAAGTTTGATTCCTTACAAGCCCTCATTGATCAAATGGATAGGGATAAAGCCTTTGCCTTAGAGCATTTACATAACACGATATATAAAAAGTCATAAGGAGTGTATCTATGAAATTACAAGAAAGTCGTCAAAAAATTGATGCCATTAATAAAGAAATGATTCGTTTGTTTGAAGAACGTTTGAATATTGTGGTAGAAATTGCGAAGTATAAAGAAGAACATCAAATGCAGATTCATGATATAGAACGGGAGCAAGAGATTCTTGAAGCGGCTGCGCAAGCGTTGACAAATCCTGAGTTAGGCGACTATGCGAAAGAGTTTATGGGAGAAGTGATGCGCATTTGTAAAGAATATGAAAAGAATCATATTCATCAGCATATCTTCTTAATTGGTATGCCAGGAGCAGGAAAAACGACAATCGGTAAAGCATTGGCTCAAGCATTGGGCTTAGAGTTCTTTGATGTAGATACAGAAATTCAAGAGCGGACAGGAAAATCTATTCAAAATATCATTATTCATGATGGAGAAGATGATTTCCATAAACTTGAGTTTGAGGTAATTCAAGATTTAGTAAGCCATAAAAAAGCTAGTGTGATTGCTACAGGCGGTGGTACAGTTCTATTTGATGAGACTGTTGCTTTGATGCGTGAGTCTGGTTATGTGGTACTTATCCAACGTGATGTAAAACAAATTCTTGATGATTTAGATATGGAAATTCGTCCTCTGTTGAAAGAAAGTATTGAATATATTTTCCGTTTATACGAAGAACGTCAACCGATTTATGAGCGTGTGAGTCACATTAAAATTGAAAATATCAGTAATGTAGCAGACGTGGTGCAAGCTGTTATCGCTGCGTTACCTAATGCATCCTTATGATCACGATTTTAGGAACAGTATACCGTGTGATATACAAGTCGCCTCAAGAGGACTATTGCGTATTTGTTCTACGAGATTACCAAGACGATAGTCACATTTGCACTGGTAAGATAGCTATACCCAAGGTGGGGGAAGAAGTTGAAATCAAAGGTAAGTTTGTGATCCATAAAAAATATGGTAAGCAAATTGAAGTGCAAAGTATACAACGTGTCATGCCAGATACTTTGGCAGGGGCCAGACGGTATTTAGAGAGCCTAGGTATTAAAGGATTAGGTCCTAAAACATTGGATTCACTATTGGATTATTTTGGAATCTCTATCTTAGAAATTCTGAAAAAGGAAGATCCTAAAGAAATTTTAGAGGCCCCTATTAAATCTTTTAAAGCAAAACAGGAATTGTATAAAGTTCTATTAGGTGAAGGGGTCCTACAAGAAATTAATGATTTTTTTGCCCAATATAATATGAGTAATCGTTGGAGTCGCCAATTGTACGAAGTGTATGGTGCAAAAACTATTGAGATGTTACAGGGCAATCCGTATTATTTGCTGACTGTGGATGAAAGCTTGCCATTTTCTGTAGTGGATCGTTTTGCGGAAGAATTGGGATTTCCTTTTGATAATCCAAAGCGTATTGATGCAGGCATTCGTTGTACTATGGTGCAAATTGAATCTTCTGGGCATTCTTGTATGCCTATAGAGGAATTAATGGTGCAGTTGTCGAACCTATTAGGTGATGAATACATTGATGTGATAGTAGAACGTTTAGAAACCTTAATTGAAACAAAACGGTATATGCAAGTGGATTACGACGATGTGCTGTATATCTATCATCCTAATGTGTATCGCGCAGAGGTTGATAGTGTTGCCTTCACAAAAGCTTTTTTAGAAGATGATGTGATGCCCTTACTCAATGGGGATGATTTCTGTAAAAGTTATGAAAGTAAACATTCTATTACATTAGGTGAGGAACAAAAGAAAGCCATTGCCATGGCTCTTAGCCATCGCTTCTCTATTATTACTGGTGGTCCAGGCACGGGGAAGACGACGATTATCAAAGCCCTAGTAGAAGGATTTCAACAAGGACAGTTAAAACGTATCGTTCTCTGTGCACCTACAGGACGGGCTACGAAACGATTATCTGAGGCAACGGATATGGAGGCTTTCACCATCCATCGCTTGTTAGAGCCAGAGCTAGAGAATAATGTGTACACCTTTGCCCGTAACGAAGATGAGCCACTAGAAGTAGATGTAGTCATTGTCGATGAGTCATCGATGTTGAATTTGGAACTCTATTATGCGTTGATACAAGCCATTCCTCCAACCGCTTATATCGTGCTGGTAGGAGATGTGGACCAATTGCCACCTATCGGAGCTGGGTTTATCTTACGAGATATGCTGATTAGTTCAATGGTGCCTTATCAAGGGTTGACACAAATTTACCGTCAACAAGAGGGAAATCGCATTATTGATAATGACTATGCTATCAATCATGGGGAAATGCCGAATGTATCCAACTGTGATGAATTTCAGTTTGACAGTGTTCATGATGTGGAAGAGCTGCTTTCTGGGATTACCAAACATTATTTGGAAGAATTGCAATATGTGGGTTCTGTCCTCGACATTCAAATTGTCTGTCCTATGCGTAAAGGATCTGCGGGAAGTGCAGCAATTTCTAAGTATTTACAAGAGGAATTAAATCCGAAACGACGTGGAGAGGCAGAACTTAAGGTTGATGGCACTATATTCCGTGTTGGTGATAAGGTCATTCAAATGGAAAACAACTACGACCAGGATGTGTATAATGGTGAAATAGGTGTTATCACAGATATTGTAGGCAAGCAGGCTCGTGTACAATTTCCAGATAAAGCCCTAACCTTGGATGAAGAAGATTTATTCTCCGTGGCGCTTGCCTATGCGATTACAGTCCATAAAGCACAGGGGAGTGAATACAACAGAATTATTTTGCCGTTTTTAAGTACTTACCATGTGATGTTACAGCGTAATTTACTGTATACAGCAATTACAAGGGCTAAAGATAAAGTGATTATTGTAGGTAGCGAAACGGCGATTCAGACGGCTGTGGACCATGTAGATACCAACTATCGATATACATTATTTAAGGAACGCTTAGAGGGGGCGATCTAGTGAAGTTATGGGACTTACTATGTCCACCTACTTGTATACACTGTGGTAAAGATGTGTACACACAAGGTGAGTGGTGTGATGAATGTTTGCAAACAGTTATGCATGAACGTTGCATAAAAGGACCGGAGTACTCATCGCTAGAATGTATATATATTCTTGCTGATTATACAGGCGGTATCAAGACTATGCTGCACGATATAAAATTTAATGGAAAAAAGGAGCGAGCTCTAGGAGCCGCTCCTTTTTTACAACATTTTACAGTTACTTGTTTGGATATGAATTACAAGCCATCCATCGTTGTACCGATTCCGATCAGTGAAAGCAAACGGAAACAACGAGGATATAATCAGGTAGATATACTATTTAAAACTTGGGCCTTACAGCAAGGATGGAATTGGGTAGACTTGCTGATTAAGTTAGACGGATCCAAACCAATGTGGACGCTTACCAAAGAGGAACGTAGTAAAAATATGAAAGGCCATTTTTTAGTGCGACCATCCATGGTGAATCGCTATACTGAGGATGACCTCAGTATCTTGTTAGTAGATGATATTTATACGACAGGAGCTACATTACTAGAAGCGGCATCATCCATACAAGCCGTCTTGCCGAGGGCAAAGATAAAGGCTCTCACTTTAGCAAGTGGAGCCTAATGATTATCCTAATATTTCTATGAATGCTTTTACGATATCTGGATCGAATTGTGTGCCAGAATGTCGGAATAAATCTTGTTTGATTTGACTGCGTGGTTGTAATGTTGTATCTGAGGATGGATCGATAGCTGTTACATAGTAATCAGCAATGCCGATAATACGTGCCCCTAATGGAATGTTGGCACCTCGTAAATGTTTTGGAAAGCCTGTGCCATCCCAACGCTCATGATGATATTTGATGTAAGGAATGATAGGCTGGCAACATGGATAGTTTTCAATCATGCTAGCCCCAAATACAGGATGTTGTTTGTATTTGGATAATTCCTGACGATTGAAGTAGGGAAACTTCATTAATGTAGTAGAAGGTAAACAAATTAAACCCAAGTCATGAAGGCATGCTGCATGACGGATTAATTCGATTTCCCCTTTTGGCAATCCCATTTTTGCAGCAATGGCTACGGCATAATTGGCGACTTGCACAGAGTGCACATATAAAGTTTGGCTTTTCATTTGAATCATTTGTAAGAGTTGTAAGGTAACTAACTCTAGGGTGCTTTTATCTTGTTCGTAAGCTCCTGATTCTTGAATTAATGACAACATAAACATGCGCAAACCCTTCCTAACTAATAGAAACGGTGTACTCTCTTTTGGAAACCCACCGTTTTTATATTCTTCGTTTACTTAAGTACACACATTATACAATAAATTTCCATCCTTGAATATACCCTACAGAGTGGACAAAAATGTATTGAAACCTTCTCATGATGAACGCAAAAAGTGAGAATGTGATGGCGGTGGGATGGAATAGAGTTAATGTATATTTTCGGAAAAAAAGCAAGTCTTTTTTCGGAAAGTACTATATAAAAATGATATAAGTAGAGTGAGAAAAATCATGATGTTTTGTCAGTGACAAAAGTATGAAATATAGATATAATAGGAGTACATAACGGGTCTGTGGTTGAAAGTCGAGGCCAGTCGCAGGCGAAACGATCCACATAAGCAATGAGAAATTGTGAGCATGGTGCGGCTTAGATGTAAGACCTGCCGACATAGTATGTCGAGAGGAGTAGTAGTGGGGAGCACAGCTTAAGAGCGAACCTTCCAGCAGGCGAGTGTGGGG
>CAUQUX010000084.1:0-5768 GCA_963521235.1 uncultured Veillonella sp.
TCGTAGACCTGTTATAGAGGTATTGCGACAACCTTTAGAAGAACGACGTGTGCACATTGCAAGAATTGGGATGGCTACTACATATCCTAGTGATTGTATTGTTGTCATGGCAATGAACCCATGTCCTTGTGGCTGGTTTGGCACAGAAGAAGACCATCGATGCACTTGCACGGCTACACAAATACAACGATATCAACGCGTGTTATCAGGACCAATATTAGATCGGATGGATTTAGTGGTTCCTGTGGAACGACCTACATTAATAGAAATTCATGGACCAAAGGATAGCATTAACACGGCAGAGGTTCGAGAACGGGTCATACGAGCTAGACAGAAACAAGCTGAACGCTATCAAGGTACAACGATTGGAATTAATGCTCATTTAAATCATAGTGATATAGAACGGTATGGGTATCTTTCAGAAGCTGGAAAAGAATTGTTAGACTCAGCTTTTACCACCTTACATTTAAGTTTACGTAGCTATGACCGGATCATTAAGGTAGCTAGAACGATTGCTGATTTAGGAGAATCAGACTGGATTCAACCAGAACATATTGCGGAGGCATTGAGTTATCGTCAAGTACAGGAGGGACTATAAATGAAAGATGAAATCTATGCCAGTGCCTTACAACATGTAGTAGGGTTAGGGAATGCTAGTTTAGGACATTTATTTACCTATTATGAAAGTGCTAAAGAGGCTTGGCATCATGTCATTCATCATAGTGTAGAGCCATCGTTAGGATGTAAGTATGAACTGTTTGATGAAAATCGTAGACCTATTGATGAAGGGTTTTTATTACAATTGGAAGAAGACTTGCAGCGTTGTCATATGGAAGTAATTACTTGGGAGTCCCCGAACTATCCTAAGCCATTATTAGAAATCTATAATAGCCCCCGTGTGTTATATGCCAGAGGTCATGTAGAGGTGCTACAACATATGGATCGCTCTGTAGCCATGGTAGGTGCCAGGAAGTGTTCTATCTACGGAGTGCAAGTAGCACGATATTTTGGTAGGTCCTTATCCAATTTAGGGGTTATCATTGTCAGTGGTGGTGCTATGGGGATTGATCGTGCTAGCCACGAAGGAGCCTTGCAAGGGCAGACACCGACGGTCGCTGTGATGGGTTGTGGTTTGAATGTAATTTATCCTAGAACAAATCGAAATTTATTTTTAGAAATTTTAGAAAAAGGCGGACTATTAGTATCCGAATATGGACCGCACATACAAGCCAAAAGCCATCATTTTCCTTCTCGTAATCGTATTATTAGTGGGATGACAAGAGGCACCATTGTAGTGGAAGCAAAAGCCAGTAGTGGTTCTCTTATTACGGCAGATATGGCTATTAATGAAGGTCGCGATGTATTTACCATTCCAGGAAATGTACTGACCCATACATGCGATGGAAATCATTGGCTGATTCAACAAGGCGCCACCGTATTAACAGATCCTGAACAAGTATTACATGAATATGGTTGGCAAAACGTTGCAAAGTATAGTAACATGGAAAGTAACAAACAAAACACAGTGAATGAAGAAGAGCAACGAGTGTTGTCATCCATGAATCCTGGTGGTGTTACTTCCATAGAAGAACTAGTTCATGTGACACAACTCTCTCTATCTCATCTTCATACATTGCTGTTACAATTAGAAATGAAACAAATGATTACGCATACCGCTCAAGGGTATGTTGTACATACTTAGAGGAGGAATACGTTTGGCCATTACTAGATCCTTTGTAACAGGGGAGAAGAAAAAAGATAAAGATACAACCAAAGAAGCCAAAATACATGCCCAAGCACCAGAATCTAGACCGTTGGTGATGCGTCCTGAACCGATTGCCCAAGAGAATACACGAACTTTCAAAGAAGATGGTAAAACATTGATTATCGTGGAATCTCCAGCAAAATCGAATACAATAGAAAAATTTCTTGGTTCAGAGTATGTAGTAAAAGCCAGTATGGGTCATCTTAGAGATTTGCCTAAAATGCAGATGGGCGTGTCTATCAATAATGGGTTTTTACCTCGGTATTTGAATGTACCAGGTAGAAAAGCTGTTATCGAAGATTTACGAAAAGAAGCAGATAAGGCGAAAGCAGTGTATTTGGCCACTGACCCTGACCGTGAGGGAGAAGCTATTTCTTGGCATTTGGCTCATATTTTAAACATGGATGGTACTACACCATGTCGTGTGACCTTCAATGAGATTACAAAGCATGCCATCCAAGAAGCGATGACTGAGCCTAGGCCCATAGACATGAATATGGTGGATGCTCAGCAAGCACGCCGTGTGTTAGATCGGATTGTTGGTTATAAATTAAGTCCTTTGTTATGGAAAAAGATCTGTAAAGGTCTCAGTGCTGGGCGTGTACAATCTGTGGCAGTACGTATTATCTGTGAACGTGAGCGTGAAATACAAGCCTTTATACCAGAAGAATATTGGACAATAGAAGGTGTATACGAAACTAACCAAAAGGAACCATTTGATGTAGTCGTGACTCATAAAGGAAAAGAGAAATTAACTATTTCCAATGAGGAAGAAAGTAATATAGTTGTAGCGGCGATTCGTGGGCGTGAAAGTGTAGTTAATTCTGTAGAATCACGGCAACGTAGTCGTAAGGCGCCAGCTCCTTTCACAACATCTACGATGCAACAAGAAGGGGTACGTAAACTGAATATGAATACAAAACGCATCATGTCAGCGGCACAGCATTTATATGAAGGTAAAGAAATTGGTGGGTATGGACATGTAGGTTTGATTACCTATATGCGTACAGATTCCACTCGTGTGTCTAAGGAGATGCAAGAAGCAGCTAAAGCGTATATTATTAATACATTTGGTAAGGAGTGTTATCCTAGTAAACCAAATACGTTTGGAACGAAAGCAAATGCCCAAGACGCACATGAAGCGATACGCCCTACTATGCTTGAATTACCGCCTAAGGTGGTAGCGCCTTATGTGACGAACGATGAATTAAAACTATACACATTAATTTGGAATCGTTTCTTAGCCAGTCAAATGGCACCACAAAAAAGTGAAACAGTGACCGTCCAATTTCAAGTTGATGAGTATACTTTGAAAGCCTCTGGTACTCGTGTTTTATTCAAAGGTTTTACTGAAGTGTATGAAGATGTAAACAAAGAGGATGAGCATGTATTGCCTGTTTTTAAAGAAGGAGATGTAGTGTATCCTGTTTCTATGGAGGGAATCCAACATTTTACACAGCCTCCAGGACGGTATTCTGAAGCAAGCCTTATCAAGGTATTAGAAGAAGAAGGTATTGGGCGTCCAAGTACCTATGCAGCGACCATAGATACAATCTTAAAGCGGAATTACGTGGAACGTAAGGATAAACAATTTATTCCAACAGAACTAGGATTCGCAGTAGTTGAATTTTTGACCGCACATTTTGAAAAGTTTATTAATACAAAGTTTACTGCCTCCATGGAGGAAGACTTAGATCATATTGCACAGGGGACTAATTTCTATGAAGCTGTAGTTCATAAATTTTATGAGGGGTTTGAAAAAGAGCTATATCATGCTGAATCGGCTGAGAAAATAGAAATTGAAGCAGAAATGAGTGGTATTCTTTGTGAAAAATGTGGACATGACATGGTGTATAAGCTAGGACCATATGGAAAATATTTAGCTTGTTCTAATTTTCCAGACTGTCGAAATATTAAGTCTATCACTGTAAGCACAGGAGTGACATGTCCTAAATGTAAATCACATGAGATTTTGGAACGTAAGTCAAAACGGGGTCGAGTTTTTTATGGTTGTGAAGGCTATCCAACTTGTGACTTTACTATGTGGGATAAACCTATCGATAAAGTATGTACCGTCTGTGGCAGTTTAATGGCTGAAAAAGTATATAAAAATGGCAATAAAAAAGAGTTTTGTTCCAATCCAGATTGTGAAACAAGACCTAAACGTAAACCTAGAACTAAGAAAGAAGATAAAGAATGAAAGAGTTTGTAACTATTATTGGAGCTGGTCTGGCTGGCTCCGAGGCAGCCTATCAACTGGCTAAACGTGGTATTCCTGTGCACTTATATGAAATGCGTCCCAAAGTGTCTTCACCGGCTCATCATACGGATCAATTTGCGGAGTTAGTATGCTCTAACTCTTTGCGTGCGAATACGATAGAAAATGCAGTGGGGCTTTTGAAAGAAGAAATGCGGCGTTTAGACTCCTTAATCATGGAATCTGCCGATGCTACAAAAGTACCGGCAGGTGGTGCCTTAGCCGTGGATCGTCATGAGTTTAGTAAAAGAGTCACAGAATGTATTAAAGAACACCCCTTAATCACGGTGATTCATGAAGAAGTGACGGAGATTCCTAGTGAAGGTATTGTTATTTTTGCTAGCGGTCCACTCACATCAGAAGCGTTAGGAACTAAGATTAAAGAGTTAACTGGCTCTAAAGATTTTTATTTCTATGATGCAGCAGCCCCTATTGTAACAGCAGAGTCTTTGAATTACGATAGAGTATTTGCCGCTTCACGGTATGATAAAGGGGATGCAGATTATTTAAACTGCCCTATGACGAAAGAAGAATATGATGCGTTCTATGAAGCACTAACTACAGCCGATGTAGTACAGCCAAAAGACTTTGAAAAAGAAATTTATTTTGAAGGATGTATGCCGGTAGAAATTATGGCATCTCGTGGAGTAGATACATTGCGCTATGGACCTTTGAAACCGGTTGGTCTTGTAGATCCACGAAACAATATTGAGTGGCATGCAGTAGTGCAGTTACGCAAGGAAAATAAAGAAGCTACAATGTACAATTTAGTGGGCTTTCAAACGCATTTAAAATGGGGCGAACAAAAGCGAGTATTCCAAATGATTCCAGGATTAGAGAATGCAGAATTTATCCGCTATGGCGTCATGCATCGTAACACCTATATTAACTCTCCAGAATTGTTAAACCAAGCATTCCAATTACAATCTAATCCACGATTGTTCTTTGCTGGTCAAATGACAGGTGTGGAAGGATATCTTGAATCAGCAGCTGCGGGTATGATGGTAGCTATCCAAGTGGCACGCATGTTACAGGGCAAAGAATTTGTTACATTCCCAAAAACAACCGCACTTGGTGGATTAAGCCACTATATTAGTGCTTATGAAGGGTCTAATTTCCAACCTATGAATGTTAACTTTGGTATCATGGAACCTTGGGGAGCTAAAGTGCGTAAGAAAAAAGAAAAAAATGCATTAATTGCGCAACGAGCGTTAGAAGAACTAGAGGCTTTAATTGCAGCAGAAGAGTTATTGCCTTAATGAATAGCTTTGTACTTGATAGAGACAGTGCTTTACATATACAAAGGTAAGAGAATTTTACAATATTTGAAATCTTATCGATAAAAAAAGAGGAAGGGATTTGCTATTCGCATCCTTTCCTCTTTATATTTGTCATTAGTTTGATTGTATAGGCATCACTATATGTTGAAAGTAATGAATCATTATTTTCCTTTTTTGCCTTTCCCTGTAGGGAATATATGTGTATCCGTTGTTCCTTTATAATGAAGATATAGCCAGATACCGAAGGACACTGCCATGACAATTAAGCTTGTAACCTGTGCTGACTTAAAGCCTAATGTTAGGTTTACATAATCGCCGCGTAAGTATTCTAAGAAGAATCGTAAGCCGGAATACAAGAAGGCATATAAGCAGAAGATTTGCCCTTTTTTATGTGGGAATACATTGGCTAAGAGTAAGATAACAAATAAAATAATATCTACTTGACCTTCCCAAATTTCAGCAGGCC
>CAUQUX010000085.1:0-5757 GCA_963521235.1 uncultured Veillonella sp.
CATTCTATGCATTGCCACAATCTCCACAAATTTTTAAACAAATTTTGATGGTAGCAGGTTATGAAAGATATTTCCAAATCGTTCGTTGCTTCCGTGATGAAGATTTGCGTGCAGACCGTCAACCTGAATTTACTCAATTGGATATTGAAGTGAGCTTCATGAACCAAGAGCAAATTTTGACAATGCAAGAGCAAATGATCGCTCATGTATTTAAAACGGCACAAAATGTAGAGATTCCGTTGCCAATGCCTCGCATGACTTGGGATGATGCGATGAACCAATATGGTTCAGATAAACCAGATATTCGCTTTGATATGAAATTTACAGATGTAACAGATTGCGTGAAAGATACAGAATTCAAAGTATTCCGTTCTGTTATCGATAATGGCGGACAAGTAAAAGGTATCGTGGTAAAAGGCTATGCAGGCATTCCTCGCCGTGAATTAGATGATTTGACAAACTTCGTGGGCATTTATGGTGCCAAAGGTTTGGCTTGGGCTTGTTTCAATGAAGATGGTACGATCAAATCTCAAATTATGAAATTCTTAGGAGAAGATACAGTTCGCAATATTGGTACTGCCATGAACGCAGAACCAGGCGACTTAGTGTTGATGATTGCCGACAAACCAGCTACTGTAGCGAAAGCTCTTGGTGAATTGCGTCTTGAGATGGGTAAACGTCGTGGCTTAATCGATGAAAATAAATTGGCATTCTTATGGGTAACTGATTTCCCTATGTTCGAATACGATGAAGAAGATAAACGCTTTGTGGCAATGCATCACCCATTCACATCTCCACGTGAAGAAGATATGGACTTGTTAGCTACCGATCCCGGTGCTGTGAAAGCCATCGCTTATGACATGGTATTGAACGGTGTGGAAATCGGTGGTGGTTCCATCCGTATTTATCAATCTGATGTACAAGAAAAAGTATTTAATGCGATCGGTTTAAGCGCAGAAGAAAGTCGCTCTAAATTCGGCTTTATGTTAGATGCTTTCGAATATGGTGCCCCTCCACATGGCGGTTGTGCCTTCGGTTTAGATCGCCTTGTCATGTTGATGGCGAAACGTCAATCCATCCGTGATGTGATTGCATTCCCTAAAACACAAAGTGCATCTGACTTGATGTGCCAAGCTCCGTCTGAAGTAGCGCCAAAACAATTGCGTGAATTACACATCAAAACAGATGTGACAAAAGAGAAACTAGTATAAGCAATTTGTCCAATAGAAAATTATTATACATATAAGGTAAGGAACGGTGCATTTCTTCTTGAAATGACCGTTCCTTTCTGCTATACTATGGGTATAGAAATTCCTGCTATGTGCGTGTTATATCGCAGTTTTGAGCCAACATTTTAACTTAGGGATTCTTGCTCTTGTAAGGGCGCTCTGCCTCAACGAGGACTGTAATCTTACAAGGAGGAAACCCACCTGCCCTTGCAGGATCAAAACACGGTATGGATACGGCATAGTGGGGCTTTTATATAACCGCCTTTTGGTGGTTTATTTTTTTTGTATTAATAAGAACATATAGACTATATAAATGGATGCATGTATAATAAAGTACAGATAGTATTTGTCAAGATACGATGGTAGATATAGGGAGGTGTTGTGATGAATTTGTTTGAGAATATGGAGCCAATCGATCCGTTTGAACCTTTGGCGGTACGGATGCGCCCACGAACATTAGACCACTTCTTTGGACAAGAACAAGTGGTGGGGGCTGGGACATTTCTTCGATCCATGATTGAAGAAGATAGGGTACCCTCCTTATTGTTATATGGACCATCGGGAACTGGTAAGACAACCTTAGCAAAGATTATTTCCGAATTAACTAGTAGCCGTTTTGTTATGCTCAATGCTACTAATGTCGGTATTGGTGAACTTCGTAGCACCATTGAAGAAGCGATACGTATACGCAACTCTATGCATCAGAGAACAATTTTATTCTTAGATGAAATTCATCGCTTCAATAAAAGTCAACAAGATGTATTATTACCTTCTGTGGAAAGTGGTCAGATTATTTTAATCGGTGCTACCACAGAGAATCCTTTCTTTGAAGTGAATCGACCTCTTTTGTCACGATTACGTTTGCTTACCTTAGAGCGATTAAATGCTACGGCATTAGTAGCTATTTTACGTCGTGCTTTAACCGATGAAACTTATGGGTTGGGTAAGAAAGGGCTAACGGCAACAGATGAGTTACTAGAGGACATAGGCCGTTTTGTAGATGGAGATGCTCGTATGGCTCTCAATATCTTAGAACAAGTAGGAGCTATGGTACGACCTAGTGGTGAAATTACTATAGAGGTTGTGGAAAAAGTGTTAGGTCGTCGAGTGTATCGGTATGATAAGAAAGGGAATAATCACTATGATGTGATTTCTGCTTTCATTAAAAGTATGCGTGGCTCTGATCCAGATGCGGTATTATATTATTTAGCGCGTATGATTGAGGCAGGAGAGGACCCTGTATTTATTGCTAGACGCATCGTGATTTGTGCGGCAGAAGATGTAGGACTGGCAGATCCACAAGCCTTGGTGGTGGCAAATGCAGCAGCACAAGCCGCACATATGGTGGGGTTGCCGGAAGCACGGATTATTTTGTCAGAGGCGGCTTTGTATGTGGCGTTAGCTCCTAAGAGTAATAGCGCCTATGTAGGGATTGATGCAGCTATCCATGCGGTACGTCACAAGGAGCAAGGGGAGGTGCCGAAGCATTTGCGAGATGCTCATTATGGAGGTGCTAAACAGTTGGGGCATGGTATTGGGTATCGCTATGCACAAGACTATCCTAAAGGATATGTGGAACAACAGTATTTGCCAGATATGTTAGTAGGAGAACATTTCTATACTCCTTTAGATCGTGGTCGTGAAAGTGAGTTAATCAAAGATTGGGAAGACCGCAAACGATAAGGCTTTCTATCTATGGTATTTGAGGATATTCGATATACTTTCATAAGTGAAAATGGTATAATGAAGTGCTAAGATATATGATAGAAACGGAATTTGGAGTAGAAGATGGCAGAGGAAAAGAAAGGCAAGACCTCACGAGGAGGACAAAAGATACAAAGGAAACGGTCCACCCCTCTTAAGGGGAGTACGCAAGATGGAACGAAGGAAGCCAAAACACAAACAAAGGGAATCCGCAGTGAGATTAAAGGTTTGATTCTCATGGGATTTGCTATACTAGCGCTTGTCGGTATGGCTGGTGTGGAGACTGGTGTAGGGGGAAGTATCATTAGTGGTATTTTTTCTTATGGTTTTGGCTTAGGTGGTTGGATCGTTGGTCTATGGGTTCTTTATAATGGTTGGTGCTGGCTCTATAAAGGGACATTGGCATCCATTACTAGAAAAGGCTTACTTTATACGGGTTTATTATTCGTGGTATTAGCACAATTAGTGCTGTGGAATGTCAATAGTGGTGATGAGCTAGGAACCACTACATTGGCGGATAATGGCGGTGTAGTCGGTGGACTACTAGGCGTAGTATTACGAAACATAGTAGGAGATATCGGTGGCATTTTGGTGTCGGCTATTATGGGACTTGCGTGTATATTGGGGATTACGAAATTATCCTTACGAGATGGTTTACATAAAGCGAAAGACAAAGCTAGTGTAGGGTTAGAAATAGCGCAAGAGAAAGCGACAGAAACGGCTAGTGCCATTCGCGAGCAAGTGCATGAATGGCAAGAGGAATGGCGTGAAGAACGTCGTAAGGCCTATGATCGCGAGAAAGATACACGATATCCTAAAAAGGAAGAACTACCTACAGAAATAGAATTGGAACCAGATATGGTTGCAGAAGCACAGGAGACAATGTCTAATCCAACGGCGGTTGACGCAGAAGAAACTGGTGTAGCAGATGCAGAGTCTATGGTACCATCAGAACCAATAAAGGATACAGGAGAATTAGAAGTCATAGAACCTAGTCGGGATGTCACAATGGCACCACCGATTGTTGACAACTATGCGGATGAAGAGGCGTATATTCCGGAGCCTCACATTCGTGAAGACGAAGTAGTGACTAGTAGTTCTGAAGTAGAATCAGTTGTGGTTCCTCCGGTGTTAGATGATGTAGAAGAAGAGGGAGAGAATACGTCATTGCAGGATATATCAGGAGAAATATATACGACAGACGTAGATGAAGAACTGTATGGACAAGATAGTCATACAGAGTTAACACCGATTACTCCGCCATCCTTTTTACAAACTCCAACCTATGTAGAGCCATTGGTTGAGGTGCCGACGATTGAAACCACGAAGGAAGATACGGCTGCGGTAGCGGTGAATACGGATGGAGTGGCTCGACCTAGAACGATAGAAAAGCCCTATCAATATCCACCGTTGACTATGCTTTCACAGGGGAAATCCAATCCTGTTACCAGTGAAGAAGTGGCGCATAATGCAGTGTTGTTAGAAGAAACATTAAATAATTTTGGTATTACAGCCAAGGTGGTAAATGCCACCCAAGGACCAACTGTAACACGGTATGAATTAGAACCTGCCAAAGGGACAAAAGTAAGCCGGATTATGGGCTTGCAAGATGATTTGAAAATGAGCTTGGCGGCTGTAGATATTCGTATGGAAGCACCGATTCCGGGCAAATCTGCAGTAGGCATTGAAATTCCTAATAAGAATGTATCTGCCGTTCATTTACGAGATGTGTTAGATTGTGAAGAATTTCAACAAGCCAGTGGTGGTATTCCTGTAGGTCTTGGTAAAGATATTGCAGATATGCCAGTCATAACGGACTTGGCTAAAATGCCGCATTTATTAGTGGCAGGATCTACAGGTTCTGGTAAATCTGTCTGCGTGAATACATTGATTTCCAGTATCTTGTTTAGCCGTAAACCAGATGAAGTGAAATTGATTTTAGTAGACCCTAAGATGGTAGAGTTATCCGTGTATAACGGGATTCCGCATCTGATGTTGCCAGTGGTAACCGATATGAACAAGGCGGCAGCAGTCCTTCGTTGGGCAGTTCGTGAAATGGATGCTCGCTACATGACATTGGCTACGGCTGGTGTACGAAATGTGGCAAGTTATAATAAGCAGAATCCAACCAAATCTATGCCACTCATTTTGATCATTATTGATGAGTTAGCTGATTTGATGATGACGAACCCAGATGTGGAAGAATCCATTGACCGTTTGGCAGCGAAAGCACGTGCCGCTGGTATTCATATGGTATTGGCCACACAACGACCATCCGTAGATGTGATTACCGGTAAAATCAAAGCCAATGTACCGAGCCGAATTGCTTTCACTGTGGCGACACAAATTGATTCTCGTACGATTCTTGACCAAGCTGGAGCAGAACGCCTCTTAGGGCGTGGTGATATGTTGTTTAATCCGATTGGAGCGAATAAACCAATTCGTATTCAAGGGGCTTTCATTTCTGATGAAGAAGTGGAGGAATTAATTGCTTTTGTCAAAGGTCAAGGTCAGCCTGAATATGATGAAATTATGATGGCAGAAACAGATAAAGGCGCAGATAATGTGGATACGATGAATGGTGATGAGGAGCAAGATGAACTCCTAGAACGAGCTGTGCAAATTGTATTGGAACAACGCAGTGCCTCTGCCTCTATTTTGCAGCGTAGATTACGGGTCGGCTTTTCCAGAGCCGGTCGTTTAATCGATACTATGCAAGATATGAAAATTATTGGACCACCTACGAATAGTAGTAAAGGTCGCGATATTTTAATGGGAGAAGATCAAATTAGAGAATTGTATTTCCCAAATTTTACAGTAGATT
>CAUQUX010000086.1:0-5601 GCA_963521235.1 uncultured Veillonella sp.
ATTACATGTGGATGTGTATTTCACATCACTTACAATCGGGGTGATTACCTTCTTGGTATGTCTCGTGGGAATATTCAGTGGATATCATATGATGAAAGCATTCCGTGAAAGAGCGGAAATGGCTGGGGGCGTTATATTGATTCTGATTGGAGTGAAAATACTGTTGCAGCATTTGGGGTACTTGCCTCGCTAAATCGTCTCTTGCTGCGCTATGTAGCCTGTGGCGATCCTGAGTTACTGGTAAAGGGAAGAGTGCGACACATTCCTTCACAAACGGTATTTCATAATGTTTGTTCAGGAACATGTCGCACTCTTCTTGGGTTTATGCAAATTAGCTAGTAAGGGTCGTCACAAGGCTACTACGTGCAACTGTGTTCCTCACGGGTTGGGGGCACACCGTGCTCTTCTTGCATTTTTGTAATTTAGGAAGTAAGGAGTGCCACGAGGCTACTACGCGCAACTGCGTTCCTCTGAGGGATTGCTTTGGAAAATCGCGGTACATTCCGATCTGAACTGATACAGTGGTAGGTCTGCTCCGGGACATGTGGCGCTTTTTTGCGTTTGAGATATTTAGGTAATTACAGCGTCACAGTACATTTTAACTCCTCTTAGATTCTTCTAATGAGACAAAAAAGTGCTTGACGGAATGTGCTTGGTGGTTTATAATAGTTGAGTATTCACTTGGAGAGGTGTCCGAGCGGCTTAAGGAGCATGATTGGAAATCATGTGTGCGGTGATACCGTACCGAGGGTTCAAATCCCTCTCTCTCCGCCAAGTTTTAAAAGCGTTTATGCACTGCATAGGCGCTTTTGTTGTTATATCCATTGTATTCAATGGCAAGATGGTATATAATTGTGGCATAAAGATTTAGTTCCCTTTATTATAGGGTGAAAGAAAAAAAGGTCGGGTGCAACCGTCCTTTTTGCCTTTCTATTTTCTGTTCTTAAAGAACTCCGTCGATATTTGTGACATAACATTGATTAAGGCACTTCAAAGATTTTTTGCCCTCTACCTCGCTCCTCATAAGGAGTCACAAAGCAATTCTTGTATTTTGTGGCAAGATGGTATATAATTAACTCAACAAAAGTTATAGTCCCCATTATAGGGTAAACAAAAAAGGACGGGTGCGACCGTCCTTTTTGCTTTCTTATTTTCTGTTCTTGAAGAACTCAATTACCACATATGAAATAATATGGATCAAGATACCTTGAAGAACAGGGGCGAGAAAGACGCCAATACATAAAAAGTTACAATCACCCATTTAGGGTTCACCCCCTTTCTTTAAATAAAGGGTTACATAGAGTATACCATATTTTAGGCTTGAATGTATGCGAATATTCGCCGTTATTGTGTGTTTATAATAGTTTAGGTATAAACTATAGGGCGACTATGGAAAAGCCCCGTATAGGGGAAATAAGAGCGTTATTTTTTGAGGTCATAGCTGTAAATAGTCAGAAAATAGAAAAACAAGACTAAAAGCCGTACAGCTGATAGCTTTGTTTATGGGGGGATTATACATAGTAGTTTTCCTCCTATCTTGCCCCCTGTAGAGGGTGGAAAGTGGAAAAGCTAGGAGATAATCGGACGGGTGCAACCGTCCTTTTTGCTTTGTAAAATAGGTAGAATCTTCCTGGAAAGAATGGTACAATAATTCCATGTGAGGAGGCGTTGTATGGATTTTTTATGGTTATTATTTGACGTCATTGGAACGATTGCTTTTGCCATATCTGGGGCTCTTTTGGGGATTCAACGGCGTATGGACATTTTTGGTATATTGATTTTAGCGCTGGTTACTGCTATTGGCGGTGGGATTGTGCGGGATGTCATGGTAGGTCGTATACCGCCCACATCGTTGCAAACAGGCTTATACATGACGATTACTTTGATTACGGTCGGGATTGTATTTATTATGTACCGCTATGGTTGGAATCGCTATATTGAAGGCAAGGGTGCGACTAAGATATATCTCACGGCAGATGCATTGGGTTTAGCATCTTTCACGGTGACTGGCGCGACTGTGGGGATAACTACGGATCCAGGCAATTTGGTGCTTACCGTTGTACTAGGTGGATTGACCGCAGTAGGTGGCGGTATTATCCGAGATGTGTTAGCGCATCGCACGCCAAGTGTATTGAAAGAGGAAGTGTATGCCTTGCCGGCCCTATTAGGAGGTATCGCCTACTTTGTAGTGTATGGTATGGGTCATCAAATCGTGGCGTCTTATGTGACATTTCTTATCGTGTTTATTATTCGCATGGTGGCTATTGAGTACCATTGGAATCTGCCTCGCATTGATCGGATTCATCGATGATCATGATAATATATATAGTCTAGACTTTCAGTAGTATTGAAAGTTGATAAGATACAGATATACAAATATATTTTGTGAAAGTATAATACATAAAGAACAGGATTCACTAAGAAGATAATTAGCGACTACGCTATGCAATAGGAGAGATATTGAACATGAATAAACAATTATGGCGACGTAAGTTTGCTGTGATGGCTACTGCCATTGCCACAGCGATACTGAGTCATGGAAGTACCGCAGAGGCTACGACGGTGCTGTATGTACCACAAGATGACCGTCCTGTGAGCTTAGCCTATACAGTGGCTACAGCCCAAGATGCAGGATATACAGTGTTGACACCACCACAATACTATATTTCTGGTCGTAACTTTCAAGGAAATGCAGAGGCCATGTGGAGATGGGTGGACGAGAATGTTAGCAAAGCAGATGTGCTCGTACTAAGTACAGATTCTTTGATTTATGGTGGTCTTGTAGATTCTAGAAAGCATAATTTAGATTTGCATACGTTGGAATATCGTGTGCGCCATATCGAGGACTTGCACAAAAAATATCCCACTGTACCAATCTATGCATTTGGTACAGTGATGCGGTCTCCTCGTGCTAGTGGAGGCGGTGTAGAGCCATCGTATTATGATCAATATGGGCCGACCATTTTCCGCATTGCTGCACTTCAAGATAAATTAGATAGTCAAAAATTAACAATTGATGAGCAAAAAGAATTGTTCATGTTGCAAGCCACAGTGCCAGTAGAGTTTTTACAAGATTGGTTCCATCGACGTCAAAAAAACATGGAAATTAATCGCCAGTTAATTGATATTACTAAAAAAGGGGTCTTCAAATATTTTGCCTTAGGGCATGACGATACGAGTAGTTTATCTCAATCGGCCATGGAGGGTCGTTATTTACAGAAATATAGTAAAGGACTTTCACCAACTCAATATGGAAGTTTTCCGGGAGCAGACCAACTGGGATTACTGCTGATTGCTCGTGATCATGTGGATCGGAATCAGTTAACGCCGACCTTTGAAGTCATCTATCCATTAGGTGGTGGTGGGGAAACGGTGCCTCATTATGAAGATCAAAAGGTAGAAAAAACCATTGCAGAACATGTGATTGCTGTGGGCGGTACGATGAAAGCTAAAGGGAAACCATCTGTCTTATTAGCGGTCAATACCCCATTAGGCATGGTCACAGGTGAATCGGAAGCTTTTGAAAACTTTCCGATGATTTCTAGAAGTACGAATGAATTTTTAGACCATATTCAAGCCGCTATGTCGCAAGGTGTACCTGTGAGTATAGCAGATATTGCTTATTCTAATGGGTCGGATAATACATTGGTATATGGCTTGTACCGACGGGATTTGCTGTATAAACTAAGCGCCTATAATGGTTGGAATACAGCTAGTAATACCATTGGTTATGCCATAGCACAAGGGATTTTAGGCATTCATATGGATGATCAAAGTCATCGAAATATGCTGACGCAACAATACTTGGATAATTGGGCATACCAAGCGAATATTCGTAAAGCTGTGTACCGCATGCAAGATGCTATTCGTACAGATAATGTGAAATATACTGGTACCTTAAATGAAACTTTGGAAAGTTATATGGGTGAGCGAGTGCAAGACTTTGCAGCTACGTACTTAAAATTAGATCCACGTACTGTATCCGCTCGATTCCCATGGGGACGATTGTTTGAAACAGATATTACCGTATATCGTGAACCAGTGGCTCCTTTACAAAAAGAACTACGATTACAAAGGGAAGCAGCGGAACGAGCAAGGCTAGAAGCAGAAGCTAAAGCAAAGGCTGAGGCAGAAGCAAAAGCCGCCAAAGCAAAAGCAGAGGCAGAAGCTGCCAAAGGAAAACAACTAGCTCAATAATGTAATATAACATAAGGAGGGGCGCTGCCCCTCTTTTTTGGAGGAACTATGAGAAAGCCAGCTATACCGGCTATTACCTATATGCGAGGGCTTTGCATGTTGGGGGTTATCGGTATTCATGTAGGGTCCTATGCATTGGCAAACCCTACCATTAATATACATCTGTTAGGACTGTTAGAAATTGTATCTCGTTTCACAGTGCCCGCCTTTTTTTTCTTGTCTGCCTTCGGATTGTTCTATCATACATCTGTGGAGGACGAATTTTCCTATTCTGACTTTTTGCGTCGTCGTACACAGGTGGTGCTCTATCCCTATATTGTGTGGACGATTTTATATACTGCCTACAATGCGGTGCTAGCGCATAATGCATGGGGACTGATGCCACATGTATTAGGGTTGACTCTACTCTTTGGGAATGGTATGTACCACCTGTATTTTCTAGTCATACTTCTTTGGTTTTACGCTTTGATGCCACTTTGGCGATGGGCACTACGGTGTATACTGAAAGCCCCCATAGTACTGATGACTCTATTGTTTTTTGTGCAAATGGCAGTGAATTATTGGTCCTCTTATATGACAGGATCTGTACAATTTTCACAAGAATGGTTGCAGTATATCTTTAGCATGCGTCTCAATTATTTCGTGGGATTTTATATATGGATTTTCCTATTAGGTGGTTTATTAGCTGAGAAATTTGATGCCATGTTAGAATGGATTGATACGCATGGATTTGCTGTGACGGTTGGATTTATAGTATCCTTGATAGCGATGCTAGGCTCCTATTATTATGTGATGGCAGAGTGGGGATATACTCGGTTAGAGGCTATCTACACAGTCCATCAATTGAGTCCTCAAGGTTTGGTCTATACAGGCATGGGGTGTATCTTTTTTGTGTGGGCGTTCACTGTGTCATCTATGAGTGATATAGTGGAAACCTTTTGGACAGAATTAGGAAATGCGTCCTATGGAATTTATTTAGTGCATCCATTTATGTTGATTCTAATAGATAAAGTTTTGCAAATCGGTGGATTAGGATATACAACAACGACAGTCGCGCTTATGTATGTGAGTGCGGTCATATTATCGTTTGGGGTGACGAAAGGATTAGAAATATTGCCAAAATCTATACGTGGGTATTTCTTAGGTAAATAGATCGTCGCTTGTAACACTATGCAGTCTGTGGCGTTCGTAATTAAAAAAGGTAAAGGGAAGACCGTAACACACCCCTTCTCAAACTATACAGTGGTTATGTTTGTTCAGGGGTATGTTACGGTCTTCTTGCGTTTGTGTGATTTAGGTAGAAAGGAACGCCACAAGGTTGCTACTCGTAACTGCGCTCCTCAGGGGATGGGAAGAGCACGGCATATTCCTCCGCAAACTGATACAGTGGTTAGGTTTGCTCCG
>CAUQUX010000087.1:0-5556 GCA_963521235.1 uncultured Veillonella sp.
CACATCTACTTCTTGTAATGTACGCACAGCCCGATAGGTCATATCTTCTAAGTTCCCAATGGGTGTGGGAATTAAAAATAATGTCCCTCTATGACTACTCATAATATGCTTGTACCTCATCTGAATAGGAACCATCCACTGCGTAAATATATAAAGGTGGTTCTACCATCATACCTAGTTTTCCACCATATTTTAATTCTAGTAATACTAACTTGCTCACTTTATCTTGATTCCCATGAACAAAGCGCATTCGTTTTACCCTAAATTGAGTCTGTTCTATAGCACTCAATAAGGATTCTAATCGTGGGGATGTATAAATCATCCACAGTGTGCCGCCAAATTTTAAATATCGTTGAGCTTGTAGCAATCTATCTTTCATAGAGTATTCTTGTTCATGCAAGGCTAATGCTACACTTTCTTCTTGTGAAAGAAGTCCACTATTCGGTTCAAAATAGGGCGGATTCATGTAGATACCATCAAACTGACCATAATACGGTTTGCCAGCATCGGTCATGTAATCTAGCTCCACCATAGATACAGCATCTGCAATATCATTATGAATCACACTTTTCTGAGCTAACTCAGTGACATAGGCGTTACAATCTACCCCCACCACATGACGAGCTCCACGATGATACAATACATGAGGAATCACTCCTGTGCCTGTACCTAATTCTAAATAGTTCTTATTGGGTTTTGCCTCTCCAAAATGAGCGAGTAGAATCGCATCAATGGAAAATTTAAACTCTTTTTCATCTTGAAACAGCTGAAACCCACTTAGTAACAATTCTGTGATTGTAATATTACTCTTCATCCGGTAATGCCACTTCCGACCAATGTAAGTCGATAGTTCGTCCCGCTTCTAATTGTACTTTTACTGTCTTTTTCATGTTATTGATTTTTAAGACTTTTCCTAACCCTTCATCGGTGACGACTTCTTTACCGATACCAGGTGGCTCTGCTACAGGAACTGGTTGCTTTGCTTTTTGCGAATACAGATCTCCCCCTTTTAGGTACGAGTCATTTTCATAGTTCAAACAACACATTAAACGGCCACAAATGCCAGAAATTTTTGTTGGATTTAAGCTCAAGTTTTGATCCTTCGCCATACGAATCGATACAGACGCAAAATCACCTAAGAAGGTAGCGCAACATAATGGACGACCACAGGCACCAATTCCATTTAATACTTTTGCTTCGTCGCGCACACCAACTTGACGTAATTCAATGCGGGTACGGAATACATTGGCCAAATCTTTTACGAGCTCACGGAAGTCGATACGACCTTCTGCCGTAAAAAAGAACACAATTTTATTCATATCAAATGTGTATTCCACATTGATTAATTTCATTGGCAATTTACGATACGCGATTTTTTCTAGCCCAATTTCAAAGGCTTTTTCTTCTCGCTCTCTATTTTTTTCTACTTGTTTCAGATCTTTTGGCGTCGCTTTACGCGTTACTTCTTTCAGCGGTTGCACCACGCTATCTTTCGATACTTTCCGTGGTCCAATTACGACTTCCCCAAATTCCAAACCACGAGAGGTTTCTACTATGACCCCATCTCCTGTCGTAAGGGTTACAAACCCTGGGCTAAAGTAGTAGATTTTGCCAGCTTTTTTAAAGCGTACTCCTACTATAGTAACCACTATATATCCTCCTTCACAGCCTCCCTTAAGGCTAATATAACTCCATCTATGACAAGGCTTAAGCGCACATTAAGGCGCAGCGCCTGTTCTGCTTCTAATGTAATGGGCACAATTCGTTGCAAAGATTTTGATGACCATCGTGGTAAAATCATTTGCATGCGGAATCGATACTCACTCAGTATCATCTTTTCACTCTCTGTACCATATCGTAAGGCTAACATGTCTCTTGCTAACACACGCAACCAGCTCAATACATCGAGTACCACTTCTTTTGAAAGCCCTTCAAAGGATAGGGCTAAGGTAGTAAAGAAATGACTTCTTTCCACTACACATTCTAACACTCCCATGGCTTTTTCTAAGCTTTCAATACCACCAGCCTGCGCCCACTGCCGAGCTAATGTAGGATTTCCACGAGCACTTCGCACAGCACGTCGAATATCTCCTGTATACCCTTCTTTAGTTAGGGCTTGTACCAATTCTTCTTCTGGCACTGGTTGCATACCGATAAGCATACATCGTGACACGATGGTGGGTAGTACATTGTCGATATTGGTAGTGACAATGATAAAATACATATTCCGTGGTGGTTCTTCAATCGTTTTCAGCATCGCATTGGCGAGCACTGTATTGGCTGTCTGAAAGCCTTCTACGATAACCACCCGTGGTGTATCACTAGATACATTGATATACTTCTCTAATAAGGTATACCATTGTTCTACACTGAGCTGTATTTTCATAGGACGAATCCAAAAGGCTTGTCCTTGATCAATATAGATTGGCAATCCTTTATCTTTGACTGCGCTCTCACTTTCACCAGACTCAATGCGTTGTTGCTCTATAGTGGATAAAAAAGTTCGTCCTTCATCAGGCGAAAAAATCTGACGTCCCACTAATTGGGACCCAATAGCGATGGCCATGGATGTCGATTCTAAGCCTGTTTCTCCATAGAGCAGTAAGCTATGGGGTAAAGCAGAATCTTGGATTAATGTAGTAATTTGCTCTTTCACTTGGTGTTGACCAAGTACAGTTTCAAAAAATGACATATACCCTCCTTTACCTCATAAGACTACCCTTTATTATAGCATGTTATGGCAATAAATACACGAATAAAAGAAGAAACACCCCATGGTTTCGGCAAAATATTTGCACACCACGAGGTGTTTCGATCATATTTTTCTTTGAACTTGTATCGCACTATAACAAACTATTCATGATGCTAAACTTTTCACTTCAGTGAATAGGTACGACACATTTCATTAGCTAGGGACTAGTCTTTACATATATATTGTTTTGCAATACCATACACTTCCTCATGAATGTCATCAATAGAGCGTAACTGATTACTTTCATTCTCGCAGTGCACACGATGCCAATCATAGGTATTTACCAACATATCATAGGCATCATGAACCGCTGTCAAGTGGGAGGTATCTTGTTCATGTATATCGCCCGTATTACCACCTGTTTTGCCTGTCCGTTCTGCTAACAACGCTTTGGATAAAGATAGGGGCATATCTAATAGAATCACTGCATCCGGTCTTGGCAAGCCATATAAATCGTATTCTAATTGATCAAGCCATTGTAAAAACGTATTTCGTTCTTCCTTATCCGTGTATTTTATCATTTGATGCACCATATTCGATGTCGTATACCGATCGGCAATGATAATACCACCTTCTTCGTAAAAGCGTTGCCAATCTTGGCGATAGGACGCAAATCGGTCTATGGCATAGAGGGTACTAGCCACATAGGCATTCACTGAGTTCGCCTCTTTCCCAAAATCTCCTCGCAAATACATTTTGATGGGCTCCGCAGCAGGACTATCGTAATTAGGAAAACTTACAGACCGTACTGGGTATCCTTCTGCTTGTAGTCGTTCCAATAATTTTGCCGTCTGCGTGGCCTTACCACTGCCGTCGCCGCCTTCAATAATAATTAATTGTCCCATATGAATCTCCTTATGACATCACAATTCTTCTCGTATACTCCATCAATCAATACCGTACCTCTATCTCTCTATCTTTACACACGAGGATTGTCTGCAACTGGCGATCCCTAGCACCATTCGGTACATACCCATCAGATTGTTTCTGTTTCATATATGCCAATACTTCTTCCGTTATAGTCTCACCTACACCTAGACAAGGAATTCCCGGTGGATAATACGTTATAGTTTCCCCACTAATTCGCCCTAGGGCTTGTGGTAAAGGGATTTCTTCCATCTCTGTATAAAATGCTTGCCGCGGTGAAAGTGCCACGATTGGTGTGGGTAATGTTTCTACTGTACTTGTATAAGAATCAATAGAGTTAGTAATACTTTCAATCCTGTGTCTATATAGATCCGAAATATCCTGTACTGCATCTATGACCTGTTGTATAGATGTATCCGTATCACCTATGGTAATCAATAACAAGACATGGTAGGCTTTCATGAGTTCCACTTCAATATGACGGGCTCGCAACTCTCGTTCTAACTCTTGTGCAGTCAGTCCAAGGTTCTTTGCATCAATAATAATCTTAGTCTCATCCAAACTGAAAGCACCTTCTATGTCCTCAACACTAGGGCAAGCAATGCCAGGAATCTCATTCAGAGCCCTTCGCAAAGTACGAGCTAAGTTCAATGTATCTTTCATGAGAGATTGTCCCTCTGTAACCCATTGATGGCGTGCCATATCCAAAGATGCTAAGAAAATATAATTCGGACTAGTGCTCATCAAGATTTGTTGTAATCGTTGAATACGGTCTACATCAATACGAGACCCCTGTCCATGGAGCATCGAGGTCTGTGTTAAAGACCCTAATAACTTATGTGTACTTTGAGCGACTAAGTCTGCTCCACTCGCTAAAGCTGGCTCTGGCATTCCTAAAGATGATACAAGATGTGGTCCATGAGCCTCATCCACTAACACTAGCATATGTCTTTCATGAGCTACCTCTGCAATTCGTTTTGCATCTATGCCCACGCCATAATAATTAGGATGTACTAGCAATATAGCCTTTGCCTCTGGGTGTGCATCTATCGTAGCGATGGCCTCCTCCGCTGTAACCCCTACTGGTATGCCCCAGCGCGGATGAAAGCGCCCTTTCATATAGATAGGTTTAGCTCCACTCAATACTAAGCTATTATGAACAGAACAGTGAGCCTCTCTAGGAATGATGATGGATTCTCCTTCTTTCACTGCACTCATAATCATCATTTGAATCGCACCAGATGTTCCATTAATAGAAAACCATGTATGATCGGCTCCAAAGGCCTGTGCTGCCAGTTGTTGTGCTTCCAGCAATTCACGCTCTGGCTCATGATAATCATCGATAGCATACATTAAGCCTAAATCATAGGGTAAGGCCTTTCCCATCCACTCTGTGAGTAATGCAGGAGCTCCCTTACCAATCTTGTGACCAGGCGTATGAAAAGGCACCATATGTTGTTTTTTATATTGTTCTAAAGACTCCACAAAAGGAAGTCGATTTTGATTTAACCTTTGTTTCATATATTTACTGTTGATTCTTTTACAATATTATTAAATTTATAGATCTACATACTCTATTTAGTATTCTACCTTACTCTGTACATCGATTCAAGGTATTCTATCACCATCTAATTGTAGATTTCCACCATATTACATAAGGATATCATACACTGTATGATTATAAAGTTTATATGTAATATACTTTATATATACTATCTTCTAGCTTTATAAGAAACAAAAAACTGTTACAATTTGTAATTCCTTACAAACTGTAACAGTTTTTGATTATTTACTATATTCCGCAACGTATTGGGAACCTGCTTGTACATAGTGTTCCATTGTATTTGCCACTTGGTGTAAATCTTGACTAGTCAAAGCATTGATGTCTTGACCGCCCGTTGCACTATTGATAATTTGTGAAATTTCGTAACCACTAT
>CAUQUX010000088.1:0-5477 GCA_963521235.1 uncultured Veillonella sp.
AAACTCGGGGGCTTCATCTAAGAACAATACGCCTTTATGTGCCAATGTAATTTCACCAGGTTTCGGTGGTTGCCCACCTCCTGCCATTGCCACTAATGTACTCGTATGATGTGGGCTTCGAAAGGGTCTATGCGCAATTAATCGACCACTTTTCAATAATCCCATAACACTATAGATGCGACTCACCTCTAACTGTTCTTCTCGTGAAAGAGGAGGCAGTAAAAAAGGCAATCGCTTGGCAAGCATCGTTTTCCCCGAACCTGGAGGGCCTGTCATGAGTAAATGATGACCGCCTGCAGCAGCAATCTCTAAGGCTCGTTTTCCCATCACCTGCCCTTTTACATCGCATAGATCTAATATGTCATCCGATGTATCTGATACAACATCCGCTTTTGTGGGCATAGAGATGGTACTTTTTGTTTCTGGATGCTCTAAGATATTAACCACCTCTTTTAATGTAGTAAGCCCATATACTGGTAATGCTGCTCCACTCTTTGCTTCTTCATAATTACCTAGAGGGACTATGATATCTTCTAACGTAGGAATGTAATTCTTTTCATCGGCCTGTCCAGAATTGGACACCCCCATTACCATCGATAACATACCAATGACTGGCTGTAACGATCCATCTAGTGATAATTCCCCTATACATAGATGATGATTCCAATCTGCTTTTGATTGCTTTTTCTTTCCCTCTTGCTGCGCTGCCAAAATACCTATTGCTATGGCTAAATCCAAAGAAGAACCATCTTTGCGAATGTGGGCAGGTGCTAGATTGACCACAATTCGTTTCATGGGAAATTCAAAGCCACCATTTTTTATGGCAGATCGCACACGCTCTTTTGCTTCTTTCACAGAAGTAGCTGGTAGACCCACAATATCAAAGCTAGGTAATCCTGGGCTAATATCCACTTCTACCGTCACTACATATCCATCGATACCACTGACACACACTCCATAGGTTTTTGCATACATAGTAATCCCCCTATCCTATAATTTACACCCCTTCATATGCCGTAGTTGCGTCCTTTCCTCCTCCGTTACATACACTTCAATCACATCAAATTGAATGTATTCGTAATCTATATCCCTTGTCGCTAAAAACATAGATACAACATGTCGGATATGTTGTTTTTTCTTCCAATGTACCGCCTCACAGGGCATTCCATAGGTTTGGGTCCGTCTCGTTTTTACCTCTATTACAATGAGCCCATCCCCTTTCTTAGCAATGATATCGACTTCGCCAAATCGATAGCGTATATTTCGTTCCAATACATCATAGCCTTGGCTTTTCAAATAGTTGGTAGCTAGGTCTTCACCGTATCTTCCTAATTCAATATGATTCATAGGCACCTCCTTAACTCTACCTTACTTTCATTATTAAAGATTGTAAACTGTACAAACTACACTGTTAGGAGGGTACTCTACTAAGAGTGTTATAATCCATCGACATATTTAGATATAAGATCATAAATGGAATAGAAAATATAATGCTCAAGTCTAGAGTTTTACTTTTCACTGATCAGTTATTTGAAGTTATAGGACGAAATGAGTTGGTAAACTAGTCCCAAGCTTTTTTGTAATATAAAAAGCACCCTTATAGACTTCTTCTATAAGAATGCTTACTTATAATCACAATGTTATATTTCCCTCTAAATAGCCTACGATATATCTGCACATCGATGTATATCTATAGTTATATGTATCTCAACCTCTAATTTATAAGGATCTTTCATTATTACTAAATCTCCTCTACTGGCTTCCCTGCCACGATGGATTTGATAGGTTCAAAACTATGACGATGCAATGGTGTAATACCTAGGTCTTTGATAGCCTGCTTATGTACATCTGTATAATATCCCTTATGGATAGCAAAGCCAAATCCTGGATACTCTTCGTCCATCGATTCCATGAAGCGGTCACGCGTTACCTTCGCTATAATGGAGGCAGCCGCAATGGATGCACTTTTAGAATCCCCTTTAATCAAAGATTCTACAGGTATCGTTAAATCTGGTAATTTCATCGCATCAGATAAGACCGCCTCTGCCTGTACAGGCAAATTGCGTATAGCTTCATACATTGCTTGTCGTGTAGCTTCATAAATATTGAGTGTATCAATGACTTCTGCCTCATAGGACACACAGTGTACAGCTACAGCTACTTCCATGATTTGATCAAATAAAGTATCTCGTTTTTCTGGCGTCAGTTTTTTGGAATCGTTCAACCCTACTAGCTTGCAATGAGGTGGTAAGATAACAGCTGCTACTGTCACAGGACCTGCAATAGGACCTCTACCTACTTCATCTACACCAGCGATTAGGTATTTGCCTTCCTCGTAAAAGCTTTCTTCATAAGCGTACATAGCTTCTAAACGCTGTTGCTCCTCTAAGACTTTTTTCTGCTTTCGTAAATACACACCTGCTGCACTTTTTACGGACTCACGAGAATCTTCTAACGCCCATTGTACATAATCAAAAGGGCATTCACCTTGCAGTAGATTTTTAATATCTTTAACTTTAAGTTCCTGAAACTCACTCTTCGTCAACATAGTACGGCTCCTCATCGACGCCATCAAAGGTAATGTATCCCAATTTGTTATTGCGGTAATCAGTTAAAATCACACGACGTACCTTATCATAATCCACGACACCACCGCTTACTAAACAACCACGACGACGTCCAATAGCCTCTAGCATAGTATCCACAGATGTGCGTTCTTCTTCCGTCAATTTATAGCGTTCATGCAGTAATGTCGGTTCATGCTCTTCTAAATATGCCAACAACTGCTTGATAACAGAATCTAAATCATACACATCGTCGGAAATAGCTCCTGTCATCGCTAAGCGTGCTGCTGCTCGTTGGTCTTCAAACTTAGGCCACAACACACCTGGCGTATCCAACAGTTCCAAATTCTTACCTACCTTCACCCATTGTTGACCACGTGTGTGACCCGGTTTATTGGCAGTTCTTGTCGCTGCTGATCCAGCTAGTTTATTAATTAAAGTAGATTTACCTACATTGGGAATCCCTAAAATCATAGTCCGCACAGTACGACCTTTAATTCCTTTTTTTAGCCATCTATCGATAATGGGCTGTGCTAAGGATTCTACAGTTTTCACGAGTTGCTTATTTCCTTTGCCATTTTTAGAATCAATAGCAATAGCATGAATACCTTCATTTTTGAAAAATTCAATCCATTCTTTTGTAGCTTTTGGATTTGCCAAATCGCATTTATTTAAAATCACTACATGTGGCTTATCGCCTATCAACTCGCGAATAACTGGATTCGCACTACTGCGAGGAATACGTGCATCTAGTAATTCGATAACCACATCAACTTTCTTTTTATGTTCCGTAATCATGCGAGTGGCTTTTGCCATATGACCTGGGAACCACTGCACGATCGGAAAAATTTCTTGACTCATACTTCACCTATTCGTCTATTATCTATATCATATGCTCATTTTACGGTTATTTTTTTCTGCTAATTTAATATCTTTTATGACATACTACTATCAAACTATCTACATTTTATGAAAGTATATAAAATTGACTATCAAGTAGCAAACTCTCATCTAGGATTTCATAACTAATATGCCCTACTATTTAGCAGTTTCTAAAGGAAATAAAAAAAGGCTAGCCATAGACTTACGTCTCATGGCTAACCCTTTTAAATTAGCGTTTTTCGCGAATACGAGCAGCTTTACCAGTAAGGTTACGTAAGTAGTACAATTTAGCACGACGAACGATACCGCGACGAGTTACTTCGATTTTTGCTAGACGTGGGCTGTGAAGTGGGAATACACGTTCAACACCAACGCCAGAAGCGATACGACGAACTGTGAAAGTTTCACGAACGGAACCACCTTGACGGTTGATTACTAAACCTTCGAAAACCTGAATACGTTCACGGCTACCTTCCACAACTTTTACGTGTACTTTTACAGTATCACCAGCGCGGAACTCAGGAATGTCAGAGCGAAGCTGTTCTTTTTCTAATACATCAATAATATTCACGATTTTTTCCTCCTATTTTGCAGACGTTCATTACTTACACCTTATAAGCAGAGGACCATCTCAAATTAACAGTATTATTCTATCATAAATAAAAGTTTTTATGCAAGTAGGAATTTTAAGAATATTAATAAGAAATCTTTAGTGTGTCCTGATCAGGAAGAGCAACACCTTTACTCCGTGTGATTTGATGAATATCATCTGTAGAAAGTCCTATTGTTTCTCCATCCTTAAATTCCACATCATCTTGCAATACATATGATGAAATTGAAGATATAAACGATAGCAATTTTCCTGCTTCTTCATCGACATCTAAGATTTCAAGCTCTAATTTTCCAAAAGCTTTCATTCCGTAAGTGTAGGTAGATAGCCCATTTTTAGTCCTATATAAGCCGAACCATACCCAGGTAAAAATTGGAAGCTCCCCATCTCTAATCATCTCAGCAGATTTCATATAATAACTAGGCTCAAATACTACACCACATGTGAATACGCCAATGGCGGTTTCTTGCTTGCAGCAAGTAGCCATGATTTTCGCATAAAGTATGCCCCTTGATATTACATCTTCTTCATCCCCTAAAATAGCTACAACAATGTGAGCCTTATGAGTCTTTGTAACCTCTACAGCCTCTTCCCACATCCAATTATTTTCTGCGTTGATTTCAGCTTCTTCATTTGGTACAGGTGTAGGGAATTTACTGATTATAATTCTACATTTATCAAAATCGGTAACGATTGTATCTTCATCTTCCGTATCTTCTTTTGATAGTTCAATTCCCCAATCCGCTTTTAAAACGCTGATTAATTTTTCTTTATCCCATAAATCCTCTGAAAGTAAAACACTTCCACAAAATGATCCTACAGTTTCCTCTTCTGATGCAGAACCTTCTTCGTTAGCATAGTTAGAATGTATATAGTAATCATATATATGCGGAAATGATGCTTCTTTTGACTGTACGGTTTCTTGAAGCTTCCAATTGTAAAAAATTTCTTCTGCACACCAATTCTTTACTTCATCATCCATGCTTTTTTCACAGGCTTTATCAAACATAGCAAGTACCTCTTCCACTTGGTCACTAGCTATTGGAAAATCTGTGTGAAGGAGTGAATACCCATATCGGTAATACCACTTTGCATCTCTTTCTTGCTCCGGTATAAACTCCATGATTTTCATTGCCTTATCATAGGATGCAACATTATTATAGGAAGCGCCAAGTAGACTAAGAAGTAGGTTGCTTAGGCTTTCTAAAGGAACAGCACTCAACAGTTCGATAATTTTATCAGGCTCTCCTGTTTCATGAAGCGCCTTAATTATATTGTTTTTTTCATCTTCTTTTAATGAATTAAATTCGTTATTCATTATTTCTTTGTTCATAAGTGGGTATCCTTTCTTATAAAATTTGAATCACTATGTTTCACAGATTATTATAATCATCAATCGTCAAAATTATACATTCTTATAT
>CAUQUX010000089.1:0-5446 GCA_963521235.1 uncultured Veillonella sp.
CATTGAGAAACACAATGAGCTTCATCCAGTACATCCATACTCAGCTTAATTCGACTTAATGATTCTTTAAAGTTATGAATTAATAACCGTTCTGGTGCTACATATAAAATATGAACTCCTGCATTCTCAAAGTCTTCTAATGCCTTCAGCTTTTGGTGACTCTGTAATGTACTATTAATTAATGCACAACTATCGATTCGCTGTTGTTTTAAATTATGTATCTGATCCACCATTAATGAAATCAATGGCGCTATCACTACAGTAATCCCTGGCTGTAACAAAGCCGATAACTGAAATGTTAAGGTCTTACCACTTCCAGTGGGTAGTAAACCTATCACATTATTTCGACTTAAAGCTTCTCTTATTATATCTCTCTGTTTAGGTCGAAAATCAACTTTCCTAAATATATCATACAAAAAATATCGTAAAGATTCATCATTATCTGGACTTAGTTTATAGGATATTTGCCTTTCACTAGTTAGCACTTTAGATATGTGACCTGAGCTATAAGCTGAAAGTATCCAAATTTTCTTTCCCTCTGAAGTATCAGGAGTAAAAGATGCCAATCTTTTATGCATGGCTACACATAATGTTACTTGGTATTTAATACGCCCTTTTCCGTCTATATCTTGTTTACCAGAAGGTAGAGTAATCGGATCCTTGATACTATTCCTCACAACCGCATCTACATACACAATAGGTAGTTCACGCGGTTTGCCTTGCAAATTAGTAATATGTTCTATTAAATCCCAAGCAACATTAAATCCCATTTTTGTTGCCTCAAAATCAATGTCAGTATCACATTGAACTAAAATAGATAATTTAGGAACATTAATATTAATATGTCCACTTTCAATTAAATTTAATATGGATAAAGCCATACGAGCGACAAACATAGGGTAACGTACTAAGCATGAAATGGTAGTACCGACTGGCACTGGATTAGGGACTCTATCTACTAGAGCGGCAATTCGTTCTGATTTTACATTAATATCCTTGATACGAATCGTTTTTCCCCAGCGAAATTCCTCCAACAGTGTATCTCTAGACATATCTCGTTCTCTTTGATGAACCTCTTCATGTTGAGGTCCATCTAATTCAATAGCTACAGCACTGTTCATAAACTGATCTGCTGGAAATTGAAATGTAAAATCTATGTCTGGCCCTTTAAACATACCTTTGAGTTTATCTTTTGTATAATTCAAGCAGTATTTAGTATAATCAGGATATTCACTAATATCTGTATTTGGAAAGTCAATGATAGATTCTATACTTTTTTGATATTCTAAAAGTTGGCCTAATTTACTCGGCAATTGATGTAAAAACTTTCGTTCTACAAAATTCATAGAAGCCACTTTCAGTTTTCCATCTTCTGTTTTATGATAATGAGCAACATCTGTTTTAAAATTGAAATCAGGATCGAGAATACTTATATGTTGCAACAAGGTATCTACAGATATATCTTCAATATTCACATCCATCTTCATTTTTTGAAAATAATCTTCCACCCGCTTAGGCGCACGTGTTGGTATTCCCCTACGAATGATATTTTGTCCTACTAGACAGCTCAGACGCAATGAACTATTCTGTGCCAAGGGTGTCCCTTCAAAATTAGTAATCAATTCAAAGTCAGAGAAATGGCGATAATATTTCCAAATTTTTTCTTGTTCTTTTTCTGAAAGTGTATGTATCCGTTCTAACAAAGAATCAATAATAAATGATGCACTTAATTGTTTTACCAAAAAATCCATAGCAAAACCCCCACTTACAGGATTACAAACGATTGCCTCTGCCAGTATCTACTGCACAGTATCAAGTATAAGTATCTCAATTTCATACGCTTTGATAATACCATATAATAATTATTACTTACAAGTTTATAAGGATACAAAAAAAGATTAGACCAATCTAACTAGTCTAATCTCTCCACTCACTTATTCAATTCCAAAAAATTGTTTAATATACGTCAATGACACAGGAAAGTAATAATTCGCATCTACCCCCACGTCGTAACGTAGAATGCCATTTGCTCGATTTTCTGCATTATACTCCGGCGTGTTATGCATATGCCCATGCAACATAAGTCCACCCTTATTGCGACCACCTTGCCAATCTAAAATAGGATAATGCATGAGCGCCAAGCTCACACCTTCTGTACGTAGGTATGCATAATGCGTCACTTTCTCAAACAAAGAATGATCATACTCCTCATATCGATCATGATTACCTATAATTAAAATCTTTTTACCATTCAACTTTTGAAAGTAGGCATTTGCCTCGTCGGCACCAATCTTATACGCTAGGTCCCCTAATAGGTATACTGTATCATCAGGCTTTACAATACTATTGTAGTTCGCAATCAAAATCCTTGACATCTCCCTTTCATCTTTGAAAGGACGACTATTAAAGCGAATCACATTTTCATGCCCAAAATGTAAATCGCTCGTAAAATATATCATTCTATATCATCCTCATCTTTTTTTTCCATCCACGTAAAAACAACGTATTCGCTTTGAAAATATTTCGATACCGACGTTTTGGTGTGTACAAGTGAAACTTTCTACCATAGGTAGAAAACATGGTATCCATAGCATAGTCATACTCATACCACTGTAAAGAGTCAAGAAAGGTAATTAGATCCTCCACACCATGTTTTTTAGCAAGCGTTGTAACAAATTCATTTATACCTACTGTAGCTGTATCTAAGTCATCCCAATCACCAATTCGGTAATACTGATTGAAATCATAATGTTTACGAACCATTTCTTGTAAATCCTGTAAAAATTCTTTACTTAAACAAGCATCAAAACATTCTTTTTGCTTCGCTAAGTATTCATCAGTGTACAAATCAAAAATATCCATAAGAAACCTCCTTTACTATTGGTAAAATTACGCTACTTTCAAACCATTTTACCATAAAGAAAAATATGATAAAAGCTTAAGACCGATTTAAAAATGGTAAAGCAGAATCTCAAACACAAAAAAGGAACGCTGATAACTCTCTATCAACGTTCCTCTTTATATTTTTGCTAATCTAACTAAACCATATATTGTACCGATACATACTAGCCGTGCAAGACCGTGCTAAGCACTAATCCTTTAATCATCACAGGAATGTAAGTATCGTTACCGCCGTTTCGCCCATCGTTGGTATCCTTTCCACAACAGGAAATAGATAACCGATGCAATGAGTATCACCACTGCCAATCGTCCTAAGTTATCTTGTAAGAGCACGGTATCGTGCCCCACAATCACCTCTAGTGCAGTGGACGGAAATTTACCTATTAAGTTCGCAATGATGTAATCTCGCAAGGAGATTTGGCTAATGGCCCCCAACGCTGTAATAATACCGCTGGGAAAGTACGGAATCGACCTTGCAAAAAGCATCATCACCAATCCATTTTTACCGCTAAAGTCGTCGACTTTCAGTAAAAACTCGCTTTTTTCAATGACCTTATGCGCCGTATCTCGCAAGATGTAGCGCATAATCATAAAGCTCAACACCACACCTACGGTTTCTGCTAGCCAAGAGATGATAATCCCCGGTACCACGCCAAATAGCAAGCCATTGGCTGTAGAAAAGAAGATGGATGGTAAAAATCCCAAGGCATTGATGAGCACATCCAGAACAAAGCTAATCACCATGGCCCACGGCCCATAGGATTGCAAGACCTCCGCCATGCGCTGTACATCGCCAGATAGGATTAATTCCCACATATCATCATAGAAACCTGGAACGAGGATGTATACTAGAATACCTAGCGCCACAAGTCCACTCAACAACCCCAGTTGTATATATCGTTCCTTTTTCTTATCGTTCATTCCCATACCTTCTTTTCTAAGAGTTACTTAACCTCTACCATCTAATACTAATTTATCATGGATAGCACGAACTGCTGTCTTGATGTATTCTTCACCAATAAGGCAAGAAATACTGATTTCAGATGTACTGATGATTTCAATATTCACACCTTCGTCGGACAGAATACCAAACATTTTCGCTGCCACTCCAGGTTGACCTAACATACCAGCACCAATGATGGAAACTTTCGCCATATTTTCATTGATCACACATTCTTCGATAGACATGGATTGTCTAAGTGTATCTAGCACTTGTTTTGCCAAATTCACATCATCACGAGTAATGGTAAATACGATATCTGTACATTTATCATCAGTAGTCCGAATACTTTGTACGATCATATCTACGTCAATACTTTTATCTGCCAACGCTTGGAATACTTGATGTGCCACACCTGGAACATTTTCCACCCCGACAAGACTCACTTTCGCTACATTTGTATCATCTGCAACGCCTGTAATGGCATATTGATTTGCTTTCATTGTATACTCCTCTCGAATTATCGTGCCTTCTTCATCACTGAAAGTAGATCGCACATGAATTGGCACCCCATACCGATGTCCCATTTCGACCGCTCTTGGTTGCATAACACCAGCACCCAAACGTGCCATTTCTAACATTTCACCATAGGTGATTTCTTTCAATTTCACAGCCCCTGGCACCACCCGTGGGTCTGTAGAGTATACGCCATCTACATCCGTAAAAATTTCACAAACATCGGCTTTCATAGCCCCTGCTAATGCCACCGCTGTTGTATCAGAACCGCCACGCCCCAAGGTAGTGATATCCCCATCTTCCGTCATTCCTTGGAAGCCTGCTACTACCACAATATTACCAGCATCAAGTGCTTCTAGCACACGTTTCGGTTCAATATCTAAGATACGTGCTTTCCCAAATGTATCACTCGTCGCAATCCCTGCTTGCTCCCCTGTCATAGATACCGCTGCATGACCTTTCGCTTGGAACGCCAGTGCCATCAATGCAATCGTCACTTGCTCACCCGTAGAAAGAAGACGATCCATTTCACGACCATACGGCATAGATGTGACTTCTTTCGCCAAGCTCACCAAGTCATCTGTTGTATCGCCCATGGCAGAAACTACAACCACAATACGATCATCATCTTGTTTATCGCTCAATACACGATTCACAATGTTAAATATTTTTTCCGGCGTCGCTACAGAACTACCGCCAAATTTTTTCACAATTAATGCCACTGCAATCCCTCATTTATTAGATACAAAGTAAAATATAATATCTATATTAATCTACCATACAACTCTAGTAAAGTAAAGGATTTTATAATAACTTTCCTAAATTTATTATACATTTGTCTTTTACTGGTAGATATTTCTATATATATTCACTATGATAGGCAACAGTCTTTGCCTATACAGCAACTGTGCCTAGCAAAAAGGACTGCCCCCTCACGCAAGGTAAGGGACGACAGTCCTCCTATAACCGATTCAGTTATTTGTCTAATCTAAAATTAGCCTTCTACAACGATATCTTTTTCAGATTCCCACAAGCCGTGGATGTTGCAGTAAGAAGTTGCAATCAAACGACCAGATTTTTTGAAAGATG
>CAUQUX010000090.1:0-5375 GCA_963521235.1 uncultured Veillonella sp.
TAACGAATAATCATTGTTGATTACATTATAGACTATGAAAATGAGAAATGCAAGTGTTTTTTTGTAAAAATTAAAAATTTTTTTATAATTGATAATACCTATCAAACGGCTATATTATAGGGTTTGTAGAGATTTAATTCCCCTTAAAAACAAGGGAATTGAAAATAAGAGAAATTGAGAATCACATTCAAAGATAAAAACTGTAATGATAATAGATAGAAATCCCTCTATTTAAAGGGGTTTCCTAACATGATGATAAAATAGATTAGTATATCGACATATATAGTGATAGTAATCATCAATGATTCTCTAGGTAGATAGGAATGAGAAAGAACTTCTAGTGGCATGAAGAAGGTCCTATAGAGAAATATAAAGTTAGATGATATACTATAAACATAATCATGGAAACAGGAGGTGCCTATGGGATTTATAAAATACCAAGCCGGTGATGTGGTTCAGATGAAGAAGCCCCATCCTTGTGGCAGTCAAAATTGGGAGATTAAACGAACTGGTGTTGACTTCGTCACAGTCTGTGAGGGCTGTGGGCATCAAGTGATGATACCACGACCTAAGTTTGAAAAGAATGTAAAAAAGATAGTGTCTAGAAAAGAGACAACAAAAGAATAGACTGATGAGGCGATTCAGAGTTGGTTCAAGAGTAGTAATAGATAAGGGGGATGATGATGGTTGATTTAACGAAGTATGCAGCTAAGGGTGGCTGCGCGTGCAAGATTGGGCCGCACATCTTATCGGATGTGTTACAACATATGAAGATGCCCACTCATCCAGCTGTATTGACGGATGCATCTGGCATGGAAGATGCTGGTGTGTATCAAATTAATGAAAGTCAAGCCATTGTACAGACGGTGGATTTCTTTACTCCTCCAGTGGCAGATCCGAGACTCTTTGGTCGAGTGGCGGCTTGTAATAGTTTAAGTGATATATACGCCATGGGGGGCACGCCTATATCGGCGTTGAATATTGTAGGATTTCCCGTGCCTCTAGTGAAAGAAGGAGTCCTTCGTGACGTTTTAGAGGGTGCCAATGAGGTCTTACTGGAAACGGGAGTAGCTCTTCTTGGGGGTCACAGTATCGAAAATGAAGTGCCTATTTTTGGAATGGCTGTGACGGGTCTCATTGATCCCCGTCATATTTGGACCAATGGAGATGCTCAAGTGGGAGATGTATTAATTCTATCTAAACCGATTGGAACAGGCATTATGAACACGGCTGCCAAAGGTGGCGTATTCCCTGAAGGTGTGCAGGAAGCTGTGCAAAGCATGGGAACGATTAATAAAGGGGCTCGAGATGTAGGAGCTCAATTTACCATTCATGGTTGTACGGATATTACGGGATTCAGCTTGATTGGTCATGTGTCTGAAATGGCAAAAGCTAGTGGAACGTCTGTAGAACTCTATGCGGAGCAAATTCCTCTCTTTACCGATGTATTAGAGGCTGCTAGTATGGGCTTAGTCCCTGCGTCTACCTATGGGAATCGTAAAGCATTAGGTGATCAAGCTGAGTTTGCCGACCATTTGGATTCGGTGTGGAGCGATATTTGTTTTGATCCGCAAACATCAGGTGGTTTATTATTTGCTTGTTCTGAAAGTGAAGGGGAGCAGTTGCTTTCACAGCTACAAGCCAACGGTTTACAGGCCGCTCAGATCGGCCGTGTTATTCAGGAAGGAAGGAAACAAGTCTATGTCAAATAAAGAAGTAACCTTAGATATGCGAGGCCAAGTATGCCCAGCACCGGTGATTGAAGCTAAAAAAGCAATGGATTCGGATGCGAATCTGTATGTAAAAGTCATTGTCGACAATGATGTGAGTCGAGACAATGTGGTGAAATTAGGGGAATACCGAGGCTATGAAAACCATGTATTAGAGCAAGAAGGCAATTATATTGTTGTATTGATTCCACCTACAGCAGTGAAAGCGGAAGCGACTGCGGTTAGTACTGTAAATGTCCAAACGTCGAATGATCTAGAGGACCTAGATTTGGAAGCTATTTTTGAAAATGAATTTGCCGCACCCCTAGGAATGGTTGTGACGAATACAACCATTGCCGGCGGAGAAGCACCATTTTATATGACAAATGGAACAGGAAGCTTGGAACGTAGTATTGCGGCTTATGAAAAAACAAAAGCAGAAAAAGCAGCGATGGGCGCGCCAATTAGTCAAGATACCGTGCCATCTGAATTGATGGGAACCGCGGTACCGTCTGTGCCAACCTCTTCTATGGGTGGCAAAGTGCTATTGTTGACAAAAGATTATTTAGGGGAAGGTAGCGAAGAGTTAGGTCGTAACTTGATGAAAACGTTCATCTATGTATTGACGGAAACAGATGTGAAACCCAAAGCTATCTATTGCATTAATAGTGCTGTAAAGATGCTAGTAGAAGGCTCTGAACATATTGAAAACTTCAAAGCCTTAGAAGCAGCAGGGGTGACTGTTAGTGGCTGTGGCATTTGTTTAGACTTTTACGAGGTGAAAGACAAAGTGCAAGTAGGCACTATTACAAATCTGTATGCCATTACTGAAAGTATGATGCAAGAACCATTTGTTACCTTGTAACTAGATGCATGGTGACATTGGCGGATAGAACTGGAAAGATGAAATGAGGGGAGACGGACATGAACGTTTTTGAAGCAGATGGTAAGAAACTTGATACAGCTACAGATGAGGTACCACAAAAAGTACTCATTCTATTTAGCTCTTACTATTTTGCAGATAAAGCAGATAAAATGTTAGGGCAATATAAAGTACCTCATCAGTTGATGCCAGTTCCACCAGAGTTATCTAGCGCTTGTGGACTCTCTGTTGGTATGCAAGAAGAATACATAGAAGAAGTGTTGCGTATCTTTGAAGTAGAAAAAATAACCCCTTCTCATATGTATTATTATAAAAAGGGGAAAGAACCGATAGAATATAAGCGTTGATGTTGTCTACATAGGCACTTGGAGATGTTTTTTGACATAGTTGCTTATAGGTATTTCTTGCCATAGATACATATAGAAAAGCTAGGCGCACTCAGGGGAGTGTACCTAGCTTTTTGCTACGGATAGCTATGGATAGTGTCTTGTGTGTATGAATTTTACAATAACTAAGCAGATTGGGTGACATCGTGCATATGGTATTGCATCTAAAAAGGCATATACAGGTGTAGTCTCATCAGGAGAACACTGTATATGCCTTATGTATTGGTATAGTAATTATACGTTGAAGCGGAAATGTGTTACATCGCCGTCTTTCATGATATAGTCTTTGCCTTCTAGGCGCACAAGACCTTTTTCTTTGGCCGCATTTTGGCTACCGCAAGTTTCTAGATCGTCAAAGGATACAATTTCTGCACGAATGAAGCCTTTTTCGATGTCGGAGTGGATTTTACCAGCTGCTTGAGGAGCTTTCGTGCCTTCTACGATAGTCCAAGCACGAGCTTCCATTTCACCAGCTGTGAAGTAATTAATTAAGCCCAATAAGGAATAACTAGCTTTGATTAATTTTGTTAAGCCGCTTTCTTCTAAGCCAAGGTCAGCTAGGAAAGCTGTTGCTTCTTCGTCGGATAATTCAGCAATTTCCGACTCAATGCGAGCAGATACGACAACTACGCCAGAACCTTCTTTTGCTGCATAGTCTTCTACTTGTTTGACAAATTCGTTGCCAGAGTAGTCGGATACTTCATCTTCTCCTACATTGGCTACGTATAAAGATTTTTTAGCTGTTAATAGTGTTAGGTCTTTTAAAATCTCTAATTCATCTTCTGTTAAGCCTTGGGCACGAACAGGAATGGCATCACCTAATGCAGCAGATACTTTTTCTAAAATAGGTGCTTCAATGCGAGCATCTTTGTCACCAGACTTCGCCAACTTAGCAATACGTTGTAAGCGTTTATCTACGCTTTCAAGGTCAGCTAAGCAAAGCTCAGTGTTGATGATTTCAATATCGCGAACAGGATCTACAGAACCAGCCACATGTGTGATGTTAGGGTCATCGAAACAACGAATCACTTGTGCAATGGCATCGACTTGGCGAATGTGGCTTAAGAATTTGTTGCCCAAACCTTCCCCTTTGGATGCACCAGCCACAAGGCCTGCGATGTCTACAAAGCGCATAGCAGCAGGTAAGATGCGTTTGGAACCGAACATCTCAGCCAACACAGCTAAACGAGCGTCGGGTACGTCTACCACGCCTACATTTGGTTCGATGGTACAGAAAGGGTAGTTTGCCGCTTCTGCGCCAGCCTTTGTAATAGCATTAAACAATGTACTTTTTCCGACATTTGGAAGGCCTACAATGCCTACTTCTAAATTTGTGCTCATGTGTGGGTAACTCCTTTTGTGATTGCTGTAAATTATCAAAATAATATAAACGGTATGTATAATTTGTGATATACTATAAATAAGAGAGCTTCCAACGTGAGTTGGGCTCATCTCTTCCTACTCTGGGAGGAGGTGATACTATGACACCATTTGAAATCGCATCTGTATTGATACAGTTTGGAATGTTAGTTGTAGCAATTTTAACTTACCGTAAAAGTAAGTAAAATGCCTAACGATATAAGGTTTAGCGGACCTTAACACGTTAGGCATTTCGTGTTCCATCATTCGAGATGAGCCTAACGCCTAGTACACGTTGTGGGCTCTCTTTTTTACAGTTCTAGTATACCATAATTGCATATAGACTGCCAATAGATTTATATAAAATATAAAAATAGAGGAACGTTGATAGCATTTGATCAACGTTCCTCTATTTTATTTTGGTTTATTTATTACAGCCTAGTGTATCTCATGAAAGAAGATACTATTTTACTGTTCAGACTATATCTTATAGATAATGAGCACGTAATTCTTCAGCGGATTTTGGAGATAACCATGCTGGTGCGATGTCGAATACTGTGAAAGCACCACGACCACCATGTGCAGCTAAGCGATGTACGCCACGAGCGAAGGCTACTAATACAGCACCAGTAAATTCAGGGTTAGAATCTAATTGTAAACCGAATTCGTAGATGTGTTTTGTACCTGTTGTTGTTTCTCCACTACGGATCACAAGACCGCCATGTGGGATACCTTTGTGGTTAGCATCTAATTCTTCTTGAGAGATGAATGTTACAGTTGTTTCATAGCCAACGAAGTAGTTAGGCATAGTTTTGATTTCGTTTTCGATGCGAGCTGCGTCAGCCCCTTCTTCTAATACCACATAGCATTCGCGAAGGTGAGAAGAAGTTGCTGTCACTTCTGGTGTTTCACCATTGCGGATAGCAGAGATGATTTCTTGTTTAGGCACAGTGTATTGACGAGCATCTGCTACGCCTTCAATGCGACGGATGGCATCGGAATGACCTTGAGATACGCCACGGCCCCAGAATGTGTAGG
>CAUQUX010000091.1:0-5359 GCA_963521235.1 uncultured Veillonella sp.
TAAAAAATAGAGGAAAGTTGATGCTTTTTGATCAACTTTCCTCTATTTTATTTGTAGGCTATTTTGTTACAGCCCCGATGCAATAAAAACAGTGATAAACCGCTTCTATAGGATATATTTTACATGAAAGTTAGTTATTAATTACATTCATTTCCACTAATTCTTCACAAACTCGGTTTGCTAAATGACGATTATGCGTAATCAGCACCAATGTCATATTGTGTTTCTCTACTTCTTCTAAGATGACAGACCATAATTGCGCTTGTGTAATCGCATCTAAACTAGCGGTAATCTCGTCTGCTATCAATACTTTCGTCTGTGGTGAAAGAGCACGTAAAATAGAGATCCGTTGTAATTGACCACCAGATAATTCATTAGGCCAACGAGACAACCATTCTCTTTCGATACCCATACGATCCAATAAGGACTCTGGAATATCCCAAGCTTCATCTAAACTCTTTTTTAGTTTCCATCTAGGGTTTAAGGCTTTTTCAGGATGTTGATAAATCAATTGAATCGGATTGTATCCTTGTATCTCCCGAATATCTTGCCCATCTAAGGTGACACTACCACTTCGTTGTAGCATATACCCAGCTAAAATTTTAGCTAATGTACTTTTACCATATCCACTAGGCCCCAGTAATGCAATACGCTTACCTTGTTCAATTTGTAAAGACACATCATTCAGTACAAGTTCATCCTCATGATACCCAAAGGTGAGATTTTTAATGTCTAACATCATATCCCTCCTTTGTCATCAAAAATTGTTCAACTTCTGCTTTAGAATAGTCCCTAAACTCATTCTGTGGCAATGCATTAAATAAAGCTCGTGTATACGGATGTGTTAACAGCTCTGGACTTTGAAAGTTTCTTGCCTTTGTCACATCAATTAAGCGACCATCATAAAATACAGCTACGCGATCTGCCACATGAATGGCCAAATCTAAGTCATGGGTGATGAGCATACAGCTTTTTCCTTCATTCGCCATATCACGGAACATCTGTAAGGCTTGCACAGCATCTTTCATTTCCATACCTGGAGTTGGTTCGTCTGCTACAATAAACTGAGCATGACTAATCAATGCTGTCGATACTAGCACGCGCCGTGCCATACCGCCAGATAATTCAAAAGGATACATACGGCTCACACCTTCACGCAATGCTAATTTAGCAAATATAGCTTCTTGTGCCGCCACATTTCCTGTTAGTCCAATAACTTGTTTTCCTACTTTCATGGTCGGATCCAAATAGGTGATCGACTGTGGTACTAGAGCCATCTCTGAACCACGATAGAGTTCTTGCTGTTTCGGAGTTAAAGGTTCTCCTTTATAAAAAATCTTCCCCTCCACAGTAGAGTTATAAGGCAATAATCCCATAATAGCGTGCGCTAATAAGCTTTTTCCTGACCCGCTGGCACCGACTACGGCTAATATTTCTCCTGTGTAGACACTCAGTGAAATATCCTTAATCCCCTGTACATAGCGTTTTGAAAGTTTCCCTTGGTACATTTCAAAAGTGACTGCAAGGTTCTCTACCCGCAATAATTCTTCTTTCATGAGAACCTCCTATCGCTGTGAATGTGCAGGGTCGAATAACTCTTTTAAAGCTTCTCCCAATCGATCAAAGAAAAATACCACAACCATTAATGTCATACCAGGGAAAAAGGCCAACCACCATAATCCTAAAGAGATATGACGAATCGATTCAGACAATATGATACCAATAGCTGGTAAGTCTAATGGTAACCCATAGCCTAAAAAGGTAATCCCTGCTTCATGCAAGATAGCATGAGGAAACAATAACACAAGGCCAATGATATATTGAGGTAAAATATGTGGCACAAAATGCTCTTTGGCAATACGGAAATAGGAATGACCATAATTACGTGCTGCCAACACATATGGTTCTTTACGAAGTTGCATGACCTCTGCCCGTATCAAGCGTGTTAAGCGAGTCCAATGTGTTGCCACCACGCCGATGACAACTCCTTTCATTCCGCCTCCTAAGGACACAGAAATCATGAGGATTAACAAAATATGAGGCACCCCCATACACAAATCAACGAGCCACAAGATAAAGGCATCAACTTTTCCCCCAAAGGTAGCAGATAAGGTTCCTAACACCAATGCTATACAAGAACTGACAAAAGCAGCCAATAAGCCTACTTGAATACTAATGGATAGACCTTTGATACAACGATATAGCATATCTCTTCCCATATGGTCAGTACCAAATATATATTGCAAGGAAGGCTCTGCATATTTATTACCATAATTGATTGCATAACTTTCTTCTGGCATAAGTGCCCCTGCAATGGTAATCAATACAAGGACAACAGATACAAAAGATGCTAACAGTAACATTTTTTTACGTCTTGTCCAAGAATGAACAGTCGATACTTCTATTACATCGTCATTCATATCTCATGTCCCCCTTTCTTAATTTCTGGATTCACCACTGCATACAATATATTAGCAATTAAATTGCCTACAAATACAAAGATGGCACTAAAAAATGAAATACCTAATAATAAAGGAACATCGCCTCGCAGACCTGCCAATGTCACTGCACTACCTAAACCAGGATAGGAGAATACAACTTCTGTTAAAATGGCACCTCCGAATAGTTCAGCAAAAGATGCAAAATGTAATGTAATCGCTGGAATCATCACATTCCTCAACCCATGTCGTAACACACGTTGCCACAGCGTTTCCCCTCTAGCTTCTGCAAATAACATATAATTACTGCCTAAGCAATCGATCATCTTTTGTCTCGTATGTAGAGTGATAGCAGATACACCCGTAACCGCTAAAGTTAATGCGGGTAAGACCACATGGTATAATCGCTCTGCCCATGTGACATCTGCCCCGATTTTACCAATGGGAGTGGATAAGGCAAAGGGAAACCATTGTAATTCCACTGCAAAAATAAATAGCACCACAATGCCTAACCAAAAGGTTGGTATAGATACGCACAACAAGGAAAACCCATTGATGATTTTATCAATCCATGTTCCCTCGTATACGCCACTGACGATACCAAAGAAAAACCCTACCAATCCAGCTAGTACCCATGAAAGCATCATTAACAAAAGAGTTTCTTGGAACTTCTCAGCAATGACATTAATAACAGGTTCATTGTAAAGGAAGGAAACTCCCCAATTACCTTGTAACAAGTCTGCTGCCCAAATACAGTATCGTTCTACTGGTGGCTTATCAAATTGCCAGAAAGCAGCCATAGCCGCTTTTTGCTCCTCCGTCACAGATAATCCCGAAAAGTACGCATCAATTGGATCAATCGGAGAAATAACTAAGAGCAAAAAGCTAACTACGCTGACAGCAAATATCAAAAGTACCACACGAATAAGTTGTTGTCTAATAAAAGACCAAATTTGCTGATTCATATGTGATCCTTACTATACTATTTCCATTGCCATTGAGAAAGATTTGCTATAATACCCATGCCTTGTCCACGTTGATTAACGCCTACATTACCTAGGTCTAGACCATCACGAACTAAATATGGAACGGATACATTGGCAATCCATAAATATGGTACATCTTCTTTTATACCTGTTTTTCCATCCCATTGAGCCAACTTAAATTCTTTAATCGCTTCATCCCAGCTGTTAGCTGCCAATGCCGCATCAATATGAGCATCTACTGTTGGATTGCTATACATAGCTGGGTTATTAATTACGTTTTTACCAATTTGGGAACTATGGAAATACATGTAAAGAGACAATGGATTAAAGTCACTAGAAGCCCAAATTGTAGGTACATTACGAGCAATTTTACGAGCATCAGACCATGCCATAGATTCCGCAATCATATTGATGCCCAATTTTTTTGCATCCGCTGCTAGCGCTACTGCTGTATTATAACGTTGTAAATCGTTGGAACGACCGGAAATTTTAAATTCAGCTTTTACGCCATTTTTTTCACGAATTCCATCACCATCTGTGTCTTTCCATCCAGCATCTTCAAGAATTTTTTTCGCTTCTTCTACACGATTATCTGTGATATTTAATTCTGGATTAACCCATGCTAGCTCTTTGGAATACATGTATGTTGGTTCACCAAATCCATTCAATGCATTTTTGATAATTTCTGCACGATTAATACCAATATTTAAAGCTTTACGAATGGCTGGGTCAGACGTAATATTATTACCTACTTTCATACCATTTTCTTCACGTTCTGGTTGTGTTGGAAGATTCAATGTAAAAGAAGCTATAGTTTGCATCGTAAATACTTTCATATTATCTACTTTTGCATTCGCATAGTCAGAGTTCAAGAATAACACATCCACTTGACCAGATTTAGCCGCTGCTACTGCAGCATCTTCAGCAATATTTAAAACTGTCACTTTTTTTAATTTTGGTTTTTCACCATAATAATATTCATTCGGTTCCATAATTAACTGTTGCTCTTTTTGGAATGCCACTACTTTCCATGGACCAGAACCAATTGGTTGTGAACCGTAAGTTTCTTTATTATACGCATGGGCTGGTACAATCCCCAATGTAGAAGTTATTTCAAGAAATAGAGACCAAGGTTTTTTCAATGTAAATTCTACCGTATAGTCATCTTTTGCCACGACTGATTCCATGAAAGTAAGATCTACATAGCCACCTGCCTTTTGTGCTGTTTCATAAGTAAATACAATATCTTTAGCTGTTAGTGGTTGACCATCAGAGAACTTAACATCATCACGAATTTTAAATGTATAATGCAAGCCATCTGGAGATATGGTTACATCTTTCGCTAAATCCATTTCCAGTTCTTTTTTATCATTTCTTGTATATAACGCAGAGTGGAATGGATCCGCAGCCCACATACCCCATCCACTAGTAGGGTCATAACCACCATTAATCATATATTTCCCCATGGAAATAACAATTTCTCCCTTGGCTGCACGATCAGCTCTCGCCTGATCTGTATTGCCACCGCAACCAGCAATCATTAAAAATGCCATAATCGTGGTTACAAGCATAAATAATCTTTTTAACATAACGTACGCCCTTTCAAAAATAAAATATTTATACCCTAAACTTAAAACCTATATCCTCCTTTCGAATAAAACATAATGATTAAACGGATATATAATTAATCATCTTTATAAAAAATCCATAGTGCACCTATCGTATAAAAAAGATACCCTCTTCTTATATAAATTAGGTAACCACTATTGATTACAAACATCATAAAACAACTTTAGATATATTCTAAAAGACTTTATGAATTAAAACTTTCTAATATCTTATCAGTTCTTTCACCTATATGTAATTATCTTTAATCTTACAATAGGCTCTATAATAAATGTTGGGGCTACTCATATAAGAGTAGTCGCCAACATT